>DASWSC010000152.1:0-12855 GCA_036402855.1 Candidatus Elarobacter sp.
GGCCGAGATCGCCGTGTGCGTGCGCGCGTGCTTGCCGGCTTCGAGCGCGGCGCGGAAGAGCGTGTGCAGCGTCTTGCCGAGCGAGCGCGCGCGCTGCGCCTGCACGTACGCGTCCTTCACTTGGCCCAGGATCTCGGCCTCGCCGATCAGCATCGAGTCGAGCCCGGTGCTGACGCGGAAGACGTGCTCGATCGCCTGCGTTCCGAGCAGCGTGTACATGTACGAGTCCATGTCCGAGACGTCACCGTGCCGGAAGTTTCCGAGGAACGTCCGGATCTGGCCGACGCCCTGCTCGTAGTCTTCGAGCTCCGCGTAGATCTCGAGCCGCCCGCACGTCTGCAGCATCAGCGCCTCGCGGACCGCCTGATAATCACGGAGCGCGATCAGCGCCTCTCCCATGCGGTGCGGCGGAAACGCATGCCGCTCCCGCACCTTCACCGGCGCCGTATGATGCGACAACCCCAAGCAAACTAACGGCATCCTACGCCACCCCGACCCGCCACCACGTCACCATGAGCCGCCACTCTGTCACCGCGGCCGTCCACCCTGTCACCGTGAGCGGCCACCGTGTCACCCTGAGCTTGTCGAAGGGTGAGCCCCACCGCCTCATCGCACGCCGCGATCGTCCGGTCGACATCCGCTTCCGTGTGGGCGAGCGAGACGAAGCCCGCCTCGAACTGCGCCGGCGCGAAATAGAACCCGCGGTCGAGCATCGCGTGGAAGAAGCGCGCGTAGAACGCGGTGTCGGAGCGCTTCGCGCCGGTCAGATCGGTCACCGGACCGTCCGTGAAGAAGAAGCCCATCATCGAGCCGGCCGCCGCCGCGGTATGCGGGACGCCGTGCCGGCGGAAAACCTCGCTCATGCCGTCGATAAGACGCGTCGCGAGCCGCTCCAGATGCACGTACGTCTCATCGCGGAGGAGCTTCAGCGTCGCGATCCCGGCGGCCATTGCGACCGGGTTCCCCGAGAGGGTCCCGGCCTGGAAGACGTCACCGTCCGGGGTCAGCCGGTCCATGATCTCCGCCCGGCCGCCGAACGCGCCGACGGGGAACCCGCCGCCGATCACCTTTCCCAGCGTGGTGAGGTCGGGCATGATCCCTTCGCGCGCCTGCACGCCGCCGCGCCCCACGCGGAAGCCCGTCATCACTTCATCGAAGATCAGCAGCGCGCCGTACTCCTCGGTGAGGGTGCGGAGCGCGTGCAGGAAGCCGGGGAGCGGGAGCACGAGCCCCATGTTCCCCGCGTACGGCTCGACGATCACCGCGGCGATCTCGCCGGGGTTCCGCTCGAACGCGGCCCGCACGGCGGCCGCGTCGTTGTACGGCACGATCAGCGTATCGCGCGCGGTCGCCGCCGGGACGCCCTTCGAGTTCGGGACGCCCATCGTGAGCGCGCTCGATCCGGCGGCGATGAGGAACGGATCGGCCGACCCGTGATAGCAGCCCTCGAACTTGATCAGCTTGTCGCGCCCCGTGTACCCGCGCGCGAGCCGCACCGCGTTCGCCGTCGCCTCCGTACCGGACGAGCAGAAGCGGACGCTCTCGACCGAGGGAACCGCGGCGACGATCAGCTCGGCGAGCTCCGTCTCCGCTTCGGTCGGCGTGCCGTACGACGTCCCGCGCACGACGGCGGCCTGCACCGCCGCGACCACGTCCGGGTGCGCGTGGCCGGCGATCATCGGCCCCCAGGAGAGCACGTAGTCGAGATAACGGTTCCCGTCGACGTCGGTGAGGTACGCGCCCTGCGCCTCGCGCACGAAGACCGGCGTCCCGCCGACCGCCTTGAACGCGCGCACGGTCGAGTTCACGCCGCCCGGGATGACGCGCTTCGCGGCGGTGAAGGCACGCTCCGAGCCGGGCCGCTTCGCGGCGCCGCTCACGCCAGCGCCTCGCGCATCTTCGCGTAGTCCTCGGGCGTGTTGACGTTCGCGAAGATGCGGTCGTCGCGAACGGGCAGAAAACGCGTGCGCAGCCGATCGATCACGAGGCGCAAGGCGCCGTCGCCGCCGAGCAGCACGGGAAGCCCTTCGCGCACGAACGCATCGCGCCGGTAGAGCGCGGTGAGCGGTTCGATCCGCTTGGCGTCGCCCTCGTGCATCGGCACGACCGCGTCGTACGCCTCGCCGGCACACGCTTCGAGCTGCTCGATGAAGGTGCCGTCGACGAACGGCGCGTCGCCGGCGACCGCGAAGACCCACTCGGCGCGCATCTCGCTCAGCGTCGAGATGAGGCCGGAGAGCGGTCCGCGCAGCGGCCAGCGGTCGACGACCGAGGGCGCGTCGATCAGCGCCGCGACCGGCTCGGGCAGCGCGCCTTTCGTCGAAAGCCACGTCTCGCGGCCCGGCGAGACGTTGCGAAAGACGCGCACCAGCATCGGGACGTCGCCCGCGTCGAGCGCGAGCTTCCCCGGGAGCCGGGTCGCTTCGCCGCCGGCGAGGATGCAGACCGCCGCGCGAACTGCGCTCACGCGCGCACCCGCTTGAGGTAGTCCTTCGCGAAGTAGGTGATGATGACGTCGGCCCCGGCTCGCGCCATCGCGGTCAGCGTCTCGTCGACCGCGCGCTCTTCCTCGATCCAGCCGCGCTCGGCGGCCCCCTTGAGCATCGCGTACTCGCCGCTGACATGGTAGACCGCGACCGGCAGATCGGTCGACTCGCGCACCGCGCGCACGACGTCGAGATACGCCATCGCGGGCTTGACCATCACGATGTCGGCGCCTTCCTCGACGTCGAGCCGCACCTCTTTGCGCGCCTCGCGGACGTTGGCGGGGTCCATCTGGTACGTCCGGCGGTCGCCGAACGACGGCGTCGACTCCGCGGCTTCGCGGAACGGCCCGTAGAACGCCGAGGCGTACTTCGCGGCGTACGACATGATCGCGGTCTTGGTGAACCCGTCGTCGTCGAGCGCCCGGCGGATCGCGGCGACGCGGCCGTCCATCATGTCGGACGGCGCGACGATGTCGACGCCCGCGTGCGCGTACGTCAGCGCGGTCTTGGCCAGCACCTCCAGCGTGCGGTCGTTGTCGACGTCGCCGGAGGCGTCGAGGACGCCGCAGTGCCCGTGGTCGGTGTACTCGCAGTTGCAGAGGTCGGCGATCACGAGCAGCTTCGGAAACGCCTCTTTGATCGCGCGCGCGGCGCGCTGCACGACGCCGTTCGGGTCGTAGTTGATCGTCGCGAGCGCGTCCTTCTGCGCGGCGTCCGGGATCCCGAAGAGCAGGACCGCGCGCACGCCGGCGGCGTCGAGCTCGCGGCACTCGCGGACGACGGTGTCGACCGAGTACCGCGAGACGCCCGGCATCGAGCCGATCGGCTGCACGACCCCGGTCCCTTCGACGACGAACAGAGGCTGCACGAGCCCGTCCGGGTTCACCCGCGTCTCGCGAACCATCGCGCGCAGCACCGCGCTCGTGCGCAGGCGGCGCGGGCGGCTCAGCAGACGGGTGCTCTCACCCTGAGCGGGGCGAAGGGTCGGAACGCTCATGCATGCTCCAAGACGTATCGGGTCACGGTCTGTACGAACGTCCCTACTTCGGCGGCGGGTGCCACGACGTCCGGCGGCCAGCCGTGCGCCCCGGCCGTCTCCGACGACGAAGGTCCCATCGTCGCGACCAGCGGCCGGTGTCCCCCTTCGCGCAGCCGGCCCAGATAGCCGGTGATCGCGGCGACCGAGCCGGACGACGGGAAGAGGATCGCGGTCGGAACCCGCTCGCCGAGCGCCTGCGCGGCGGCGGCGCTGTCGGGCGCTTCGACGACCTCGGCGCCCGCGTCGCGGAGCGCCGGTGCGATCCGGCTGGGGCGGTCTTGCGTACGAGGCAGGAGGAAGACCCGCCCCGCCAACGGCCCTCCGCCGAGCAGCGCGGCGCCGCCCTCGGCGAGCAGCTCGCGGGCGAGCGCGACGCCGGTCGCCTCGGCGGCGCCGACGTCCTCGAGCGCAAGCGCCGCCTCGCGGACGCCGCGCACGATCTGGCTGCCGTCCGCCGCTGCGATCGCCGCGGTGATCCGGAGCCGTCCGGGATCCCACTCGGCGTGGCAGCCGATCGGCGCCTGGCACCCGCCGCGGCAGGTCCGCAGGAACGCGCGCTCCGCACGAACGGCGACCGAGCTGACCGCGTCGTCCAGCAACGCCGCGAGGCGCGATGCTGCGGCGTCTCCGGCGCGCATCTCGACGGCCAGCGCACCCTGTCCGACCGCCGGCGTCACCTCGCCGGTCGTGAACGGGACGGTGTGCCGGGCGCTGACGCCCAGCCGCGCCAGCCCGGCGCACGCGAGCACGATCGCGTCGTACTCGCCGGCCTGCAGTTTCCGCAGCCGGGTGTCGACGTTGCCGCGCACGTCGTCGTAGAGGAGGTCCGGCCGCAGCGCACGCAGTTGCGCGCGGCGCCGCGGAGACGAGGTGCCGACCCGCGCGCCCGGTGGCAGCCCGGCGAACGAGGCGTAGCGCTCGGAACAGAACGCGTCGCGCGGGTCTTCGCGCGCGGTCACGGCCGCCAGCATCATGTCGTCGGCAAGCGTGCTCGGGAGGTCTTTCGCAGAGTGCACCGCGTAGTCGGCGCGCCGCTCGCGCAGCGCGAGCTCGAGCTCCTTGACGAAGACGTTGTCGGTGCCGATCGCGGCGATCGAGCGGTCTTGTACGGCGTCGCCGCGCGTCGTCACCTCGAGAACGGTCGACGGCAGCCCGGCCCGCGCCAGCGCGGCCATCACGATCTTCGCCTGGGTCATCGCGAGCTTGCTCGCCCGCGTCGCGCAGACCAGGGCCCGCGTCTCCGACGGCACGACCCCGGCGAGCGTCTCGGCGGCCCGTTCCACTTCGTGCTCCACCGCGCCGGGCGTCATTGCGGCCAGCTCCTCGAGATCGCGCTCCGCGAAGTGCGCCATCACCGCGGCGCGCCGGTCGGGCGGGACGACGGCACGGACGCGGTCGCGCAGCGCGCCGAGCGTCGCGGCCGCGCGGGCGTACCGCGCGTCGAACTGCAGCGCGAGCTCGTCGCGAACGCGCTTGGTGAAGGACGGCGAAAGCCCGCTCGAGTCGACGGTGACCGTCAACGGGCCGGCCCGGTGAACGGCGGGCGTGGCGAAGTCGCCGCGCGCTGCGTCGGAGGCGTCGTTGACCAGGATCCCCGCCGCGCGCGCTTCGGAGACGACGGCGGCGTTCACCGCGTCGTCGCCGGTCGCCGCGAACGCCAAGAACGCTCCGGCGAGATCGCCGGAGGCGAAGGGTCGGTGCTCCCACCGCACTGCCGCCGTCCGGGCCAGCTCGTCGAGCGCCGGCGTCACGTCCGGGGCGATCACCACGACGTCGGCGCCCCCCTCGATCAGGGCCGAGACCTTGCGTTCGGCGACGCCGCCGCCGCCCACGACGACCGCGCGCCGGCCGCGAACCGAGAGGGCGACGGGGTACACAAGCCCTATCTTCCAGCAGATGCGATCCGTCCCCGCGCGCGCGGCGCTACTCGGCGCGCTCTTCGCCGCGCTCGTCACCCTGCCGGGGCTCGGCATCGGCACGCTGTGGGACAACAGCGAGACGGCCTACGGAGAGGTCGCTCGCGAGATCCTCCTCGCGCACGACTGGGTCGTGATGCACCTCAACGGGCAGCCGTGGTTCGTGCAGCCGCCGCTCTACTTCTGGATCGCGGCGCTCTTCGCGAACCTCGCCGGGCCGAGCGCCTTCGCGCTGCGGCTGCCCTCGGCGCTCGCGACGATCGCGATGGGCGGCACGGTAGGCTATGCGACCGCGCGCATCGCCGGCGGCCGCGCCGGGATGATCGCCGCGATCGTGCTCTCGACCAGCCTCATGCAGGCGATCGTCGGCCGCCTCGCGATCATGGACGCGCTGCTCGATTTCGCGATCGCCGCCGCCGTGCTGTGGTGGTACCGCGCGTTCGAGCCCTCGGGGAGCGCGCGCCGGCGCGACACGGCGTTCGTCTGCGGCGCACTCGCGCTCGCGGTCGGAACGCTCGCGAAGGGCCCGGTCGCGCCCGTGATCACCGCGCTCGTGATCGGCGTGTGGATCGTGTGGGAGCGCCGCGCCGGCCGGCTGGCCGCGCCGCGCCGCGGCGCCGTCGCGCTGGCTGCGCTCGCGTATCTGGCGGTCACCCTGCCGTGGTTCGTCGCACTGGCCGTGCGGGTCGGACCGGCGGCGATCGTCGAGCTGATCGGGCACTACACGTTCGGCCGCTACACCGGCGTGATCGAGAACCAGACCGGACCCGTCTGGTACTACATCCCCGTGCTGATCCTCGGCTTCTTCCCGTGGATCGCGTTCGTTCCGGTCGCCGTCGCCGCCGCGCTCCGCGAAGCGCGCGCGCGCGACGGTGCGTTCGCGCGGCTCGCGCTCGTATGGACCGTCGTCCCGCTGGTGTTCTTCAGCTTCGCGAGCACGAAGCTGCCGAACTACGTCGCGATGATCTTGCCGGCGCTCGCAGTCCTGGTCGCGCTGTGGTTCGAGCGCGTGCGCAACGGCGCCGACCGGCGGGCCGCGATCTACTCCGCGCTCTCGATCCCGATCTTCGTCGGATTGGTCGCTTTCGCGATCGGCGCGTTCTCACGCAGCAACCGCCTCGACGTCGACCTCGCGGTCGTGAACCATCAGCTCGCGTTCCTCGGCGTGGCGATGCTGGTCGGCTCGATCCTCACCGTCGTCGCGATCGCGCGCCGCGAAACCGCGGAATGGTCGCCGTACGTTCTCGCGCTCACCAGCGGCGGTCTGGTGCTGTTCATCGCGCTCGTCGCCGAGCCGGCCGCGGAGCCGCTCAAGCCGATCCCCCCGATCGCGCGTGCGATCGACGCGAGCAAGAAGCCCGCCGACGTGATCGGGATCGCCGGCGCGAGCGGCGGAAACGGGCTGATCTTCTACACCGCCCCACCCGTGCGCGACATCAAGAACAACGCGGGGTTCGTCGCGACGATCTGCCCGACGACCGAAGCCTGGATCGTGACGCGCCCGCAAGACGTCGAGCACTTCGCGAGCCTGGCCCGCGCCCGGAAGCGCACCGCCGACGTCGTCATGCAAGCCCCCTCGGTACACCCTCGCGCCTCGCTGATCCACGTCGCCGGCCCCGGCTGTAGGGGTGAGGGCTCCGGCGGGGTGCGTCGAACCGGCGACTGATGATGTGCACTCGGTTCTCCGCGCTCGCCGTCATCATCGCGGTGATGCTGCTGCAGCCCGTCTCCGCGCAGACGCCGCCGCCGCCGGCCGTCCCGCTCGCGCTCGACGCCCGCGGATTGCGCGGCGCACGCACCTTGACCGGCTACCGCCTCACCGGTCAGGCGCTCGTCAAAGACGCGTGCACGGCCGCCAAGTTCCAGCGGTTCCTCGGCACCGTCTTTCCGCCGCGCTTCGACGTCGTGCAGTACCGCCGCCCCGGAACGATGGGGCTGCTCTGCATCCAGCGGCTCACGTGGGTGACCGCGCAACCGCTCAGCCTGACGAGCGCCGCACCGCCACGCTACATCACCGCTCGCACGCAAACGGGCGACACGCGGGTCCCGCTCTCGCGGTAAGACGGAGGCGCCCGAGCGGCGTCGAATCACCGAATGATGAGCGGCACCGATGCGGACGAGGCTGCTCGCCGGCGAGCGACCGGCGTCGGCCGAAAGATCAAGCTGCGCGAAGACGACGGCTCCTTCGACATTCAGTTCTGGGACCGGTACACGCCGTCGGAACGAATGATGCTGGTGTGGACCATGGTCGAGGAGGAGCATGCCGCCCAAGGACGAGATCCGGCCGAACTCAGATTTCAGCGCTCTGTTGCGGGCCTTCAACGCCGCAAAGGTTGACTATCTGCTGATCGGCGGCCGCGCCTACAGCTTCTACGATCAACCGCGCTACACCAAGGACTACGACCTCTGGATTCGGCCGACGCCGGAAAACGCGCGTCGCGCTTTTGCAGCGTTAGCGCGATTCGGTGCGCCGCTTGAAGCAGTCGGTGCGGACGATCTCATCGATCCGGAGTCGTACTATGCCATGGGGATTCCGCCGAATCGAATCGACGTCCTGAACACGATCGACGGGATCACCTTCGATGAGGCATGGCCGCAGCGCGTCCAGGGACGTCACGGCGAAGAAGTGATGTGGATCATCGGGGTGGACGACCTGATCAAAAACAAGCGCGCTGTCGGGCGGGCGACGGACCTCGCGGACATAGAGAAGCTCGAACGCCGCACGCGTCGCACAACGTAACGATCGTTGTTCGCGTCTCCTGTGGTCGAGAGGCGGGAGATGGATGCGTTACTTCGTGCCGCCGGCGGCTTTCGCGACGTCGCTGGTGCTGACGGGCGTGCCTTTGTTGCCCCATGAGGTGCGGATGTAGGTCAGCACGTCGGCGATCTGCTTGTTCGAGAGCGTCCCTTTCCAGGGTGGCATCTGCGCGGGATACGTCTTGCCTTGGATCGGCTGGCCGCTCAGGCCGTTGAGGACGATCCCGATGATCTTGTTCTTGTCGCCGCTGACGTCGGGGTTGCCGGCGAGCGGCGGCCCGACGCCCGCGGCGCCGGTCCCGTTCGCGGCGTGACAGCTCGAGCAGTTCGTCGTGAAGACGGTCTGGCCGGCGGTCGCGTTCCCCGGTCCGCCGGCGGCCCCGCCGCCGTTCGGGTTGTTGCCGGTGTTCGTCTCGACTTGCGGCGTACCGCCGGTCGTCGCCGCGTTGCCGGCGGTCGCGCCGACGAGTCCGTGCTCGACCTGACCGACGACGACGTTGTACTGGCCGAAGAAGCTCAGCGCGATCGCTCCGATCAGCGTCAGCGCGGTGAGCCCGAGGATCCACGGGCGCCGCGAAGGGCGGCGTGACGGATTGCGATCGATGAACGGAAGTACGATCAGCAGGGCGACCAGCAAGCCGGGCATGATGATCGTTGCGAAGAGCGTCGAGATCTGGACGATCGCCGGCGGGAACTTCCCGACGACGTCGAGCAGCGCGTAGAGCGCGAGGAAATACCAGGCGGGGTAGGGGACGAACTCCGTGTTGTTCGGATCGGCTTTGGCGTCGAACGGTGCCGGCGCGAAGACCGCGAGCACGACGATGATCACGAACATCGCGAACGACAGCACGGTGTCCATGAACATCTGGTCCGGCCAGAAGCGGCCCGGCTTGAGCTTCGGCGCTTCGTCGATCGGCGGTCCGGCGGGTCCGTTCCAGCGGAAGATCGCGAGATGCAGGCCGACCAGTCCGACGAGCAGCGCCGGAACCAGCCAGACGTGGATCCCGAAGAAGCGGTTGATCGTCAGCGTCCCGATCCCGCTGCCGTCCTGCAAGAAGTTCAGGATCGCCGGCCCGAGGATCGGCGCCGAGCCCGCGATCTGAATCGCGACCTTGGAGGCGAGCAGCGCGTTGAGATCCCACGGCAGCAGGTAGCCGGTGAGGCCGAGGACGAGCGTGAGCAGGAACAGGATGACGCCGACGATCCACTGCAGCTCGCGCGGCTTCTTGTAGGCGCCCCACAGCAACGCTTGCAGCAGATGCATCGTCATGAAGGCGATCATCGCCGAGGCGCCCCAGTAGTGGAGCGAGAGCACGAGCCCGCCGGCCGGGACGTGCTTGATGAGGTAGTCGGTCGACTCCCACGCGGTCGCGGTCGACGGCGCGTAGTAGAAGCACAAGAAGATGCCGGTCGCGATCTGCAGCATCAGCGCGAACACCGTCGCGCTGCCGAACGCGTACCAGTAGGAAGCGCCGCCGGGGACGTCCTCGGTGAGGAAGTCCTTCGTCATCGTGACGAGACCGGTGCGCTGGTCGAGCCAGGTCAACATAGGCTGTGCGGGCCCTCCTCTAGCCGACCTTGAGGATGATGTGATCGGGCGTGTTCTGCTTGTACTCGATCCACTGCACCTCGACCTTACCGTTGAAGTCTTTCAGCGGCAGCGGATCGAGACCGCGCAGCGCCGGTCCCGCGACGTGCTCTCCGAGGTTCGTGTACTGCGACCCGTGGCACGGGCACGCGAACTTGTCGATCTTGTCGTCCCAGGTGTACTTGCAGCCCAAGTGCGGGCAGATCGGGCTGAACACCGCGAAGCCGAGGCTGACCACCGGATACGGCACCTTCTCGACGCCGCCGAAGAGCTCGGGCCGCTTGCGGCGCATCGCCGCCTCGTCGGCTTTCACCGCCCAGACGAACTGCTCGCTGTCCGCGGCGCCGAAATACCCGTTCGTCTCGTGGAGCTGGAAGGTGACCTTGACCGGCTTGTCCGTCGCCTTCTTCAGCGCCGCGACTTCGTCGGGCGTCAGCGGCGACCAGGCGTCGGTGTTCGCGTCCGTGGGCGGGACCAGCGACGTCACGAGGGGGATCGCGAGGCCCAATCCGATGACGCCCCCCAGCGCGATGACGGCGTTGGCCATGAAGGTCCGCCGCGTCTGTTCTTCCGGGGTGCCTGGATCTTTGTACGCCTCTGCGTGAGCCACTCTCTCTCCTCGGGTCGTTTCGGGCCTAGTGTAGGCGACCGTCCGCCAAAACTCGCGTACCTTCGTAGGAGTCGTGAACGCTCCCCTGCGTCGCCCGGGCGGGTCGGTTGGGCATTACCCACGCAACGGCCGATCACCGTGGGCTTCGGTGCCGGAGCGGGAACAGAGGGCTCGTGAACGATCAGGAGCTCCACCAGCAGATCGAAGGCCTCGTCGCGGAGGAGCACGCGCTCTTCGACAAGGGCGGCGCCGTCTCGAGCGACGAGCGCCGGCGCCTGGGCGACATCAACGTCCAGCTCGACCGGCTCTGGGATCTGCTGCGGCAGCGGCGTGCGCGCGAGGAGTTCGGCCAGGACCCCGGCGTCGCGCACGAGCGCAGCGCCGAGACGGTCGAAAAGTACCTGCAGTAGCTAGAAGCGGCGTTGCGGCCGCGCGCCGGCGCCTGCACCGGCGGCGCCGGGCGGCCCGAAGCGGCGCGGCTTCTTCGGCGGGCGCTCCGCCGCGATCTCGACGGTGATCGTCTTTTCCTGTAGGCTCGCGTTGTTCATCGCGTCGATCGCGAGACGCGCCGCGTGCGGGCTCGGGACGAAGACGTACGCGATCCCCTTCCGGCGGCGGGTTCGCCGGTCGCGCGGGAGCGCGATCCGCTCCGGGTCGACGCCGAACGGCCCGAACAACTGGGCGATCTCGGTGCTCGATACGCCGCGCGCGATCCCGCGGATGAGAAGCCGAACCTCTCCCTGCTGCCGTTCCACTCGCGCGCGGTTCCCGAGCGGGCCCCCGGCGTCCTCGGGATGGGGGCGAGCAAAATGACTAACTTCGGACGGTTCGGGCGAATTTCAGCGCGGTGAGCGCCGGCGACACCGACGCGACCTTCAGATCGATCAGGCCGTGCTCGCGAAGGAAGGCGCGGATCGCGGCCTCACCCAGCGGTCCGCTCTTCCCCTTGGTGTAGACGATCCACAGCGGGACGGCCCGATCCAGCGCGGCGGCGTGGCGCCGGACGACGCGCGCCAGCTCGGCGAGGTCGTCGAGCCGCGCGACGATGAGCGCCGGGTCGCCCGACCGCGTGCGCCTCCCGCCGGCGAGCGCGGCCGCGAGCGCGTTGTCGTCGATCACGCCTTCGACCGCGAGCGCGGTTTCCGCCGTGATCCCGAGCTTCGCGGCGAGCGACGGCGGCGGCTTGACGAGCGCCGCGGCCCAGCGCGGCGCGGCGCGGCCCAGCAGCAGCGCGACGTTCTCGCCGTCGCACCGAAAGCGCAGCGTCTCGCCCTCGGCCCGCACGTCGCGCAGCGAGGCGAGCGCGGCCCGCGCGCGAAACGCGCCGCGGGCGGTCAGCTCGGCCGAGTCGAGGTGGATCGTGACGTCGCCCGTGCGCGCGCCCCACGTCGCGGCGCAGCGCGCCTCACGGCCCATCGCAGCGGGCCGTCACGACGAGCAGCTCACCGAGAGCGAACGGTATTCCGGCGGTGCCGGCTGCGCCCAGCGGTCGTGCTCGGGATGCTCGTCGAACGGCGCGCGAAGGACGCCGAGCACGTCGCGCACCACCGCATCGTCGCCGGCCTCGCACGCCTCGATCGCCTGCTGCGCGACCCAGTTCCGCAGCACGTACTTGGGGTTGACCGCGCGCATCGCCGCGCGCCGCGCGGCGTCGGGACGCACGTCGCCGGCGAGCCGCTCCGCGAGGCGCGCGAACCACGCACGTGATGCCTCGTCATCGCCGAGCAGCGCGATCGCGGCGCCGTCGTTCGCCGAGAGCGCGCGCCAGAAGCCCGTCCAGTCGGTGCGGCGCGCTTCGAGCAGGCGGAAGACGGCGAGGATCAGATCGGCGTCGTCGTCGCGTTCGCCTGCGATGCCGAGCTTCGCGCGGATGAGGCCGACGAACGCCGCGCGGTATGCGGGCTCGTAGCGCGCGAGCGCGGTTTCGAGCTCGTCCTTCGAGAGCAGCGACGACAGCGCTTCGGCCAGCGCGTAACAGTTCCACAGGCCGATCGTCGGCTGGCGGTCGAACGCGTAGCGGCCGCTCTCGTCGGTGTGGTTGCAGATGAGTCCGGGCTCGTAGGCTTCCATGAACCCGTACGGCCCGTAGTCCAGCGTCAGGCCGAGGATCGAGAAGTTGTCGGTGTTCATCACGCCGTGCGCGAAGCCGACGGCCTGCCAGTGGGCCATCAGCACGGCGGTCCGCTCGACGACGGCGCCGAAGAAGCGCGCGTAGCGGCCGGCGCCTTCACCGCATTCGGTGAAGAAGCGGTCGATCACGTAGTCGGCGAGCGTCTTCAGCGCGGCATGCTGCTTGCGGTAGTGAAAGATCTCGAACGAGCCGAAGCGCACGAACGTCGGCGCCATGCGAATCACCGTCGCCGCGCGCTCGACGCGCTCGCGCAGCACCGGCTCGTCGCCGGCCGCCATGGCGAGCGCGCGCGTCGTCGGGACCCCGAGCGCGTGCATCGCCTCGCTGG
>DASWSC010000153.1:0-18293 GCA_036402855.1 Candidatus Elarobacter sp.
GCCCACGTGATGTGCGAGCAGTTTCCGCGCGACGACATGCGCATCGCGCGCGTCGCCTCAGAGTTCCTGGGGGCGATCCCGATCGCGACGATGCGCGTGCGAACCCGAGTGCTGCGCCCCGGCCGCCGCATCGAGCTGCTCGAAGGCGTCCTGGAAGTCGACGGCCGCGACGTCGTCTCGACGCGCGTCTGGCGCATCGCGGTGCAGCCCGACGGCAGCGTCCCGGCGGGCGCGACCGCGGCGCAGCCGGTCCCGGCGTTCGCGGACCGTAGCGCGCCGCCGTCGTGGTTCGACCGCTTCCCGTACGGGCGCGCGATCGAGTGGCGATACGTCGTGGGCGGCGGCGAACCGGGGCCGGCCGCCGTGTGGACGCGACCGCGCTATCCGCTGATCGCCGGCGAGCCGATGACGCGGATCGACGCCGCACTCTTGGTCGCGGACTCGGCGAACGGCGTGAGCGGCGAGCTTCCGATGAACGACTGGCTGTTCGTTCCGCCCTCACTCTCGATCGCGCTGGAGCGCTACCCGAGCGGCGACTGGGTGCTCCTCGACGCGCGGACCTCCATCACCGGCGACGGGCTCGGCGTGACGACGCTGCGCCTGGCCGACCTCGACGGCTGGATCGGCGCCGGGACGCAGGCGCTGCTGGTGGAACGCCGCGCGCCGGGGTAGGAGCGGCAGATGACCCGTCCGCTCGCCGCCACGGCGCTCGCTGCGAGCCTCATCTGCTCGGCCGCGCCGCAGGGTGCGCGCGCTCAGGACGCAACCTGCGTCCCCTCGCAGCTCGCCTCGACCTCGTATCCGATGCTGACGGTCAAAGTCCGGGTGAACGGACGCGGACCGTACACGTTCTTCATCGATACCGGCGCGACGGTCACGATCGTCAACACCGCGCTCGCCCGGCGGCTACGGCTCGAATCGCTCCCGGCGTCCGTTCAGGGGATCGGCGCGGGCGGCAACTTCAGCACCCGCGCCTCGGTGGCGTCGATCGACGTCGGCGGCGTTCGCGAGGACCGCGTGCTGGTCGCGACCTACGACCTCTCGCAGATCAACGCCGCGGTCGGCCCGCTCGACGGCGGCCTCGGCTACAACTTCCTCAAGCACTACCGCGTGACGATCGACTATCCGGCCCAGCGGGTCTGCTTTGGGCGTTGACTCCTCCGGTGATCCGTGGTAAAGTCCACGCACTCGTGACGAAGCTCGGACTCTGTCTCATGGCGATGTGCATTTGCTGTCTCCCTATCGGGAATCGGCGAGCTTCCGGCATGAGCTAGCGCGCTTCGCGCACAGCAATCGTGCAAGAGCCCTCGCCGAGACCGGCGGGGGCTCTTCGTTTTCACCGCTTTCCCCTCTCACCAGGAGGCGTTCCGTGTCCCTCTCCCGTTCGCAGTTCCTCACCGCCGCAGGCGCGACCGCGCTCGCCGCCGGTGTCCCGTCGCGCGCGCGTGCCGCCGACAAGATCGGCGTCGACTACGCCTACTACAATCCGCCCAGCCTCGTACTGAAATCGAAGGGCTGGCTGGAGGAAGCGCTTGGGAAGCGCGGCGCCTCCGTCGACTGGGTGCTCTCGCTCGGATCGAACAAGGCGAACCAGTTTCTGCAGGCGGGCGCGGTGCAGTTCGGCTCGACCGCGGGGAGCGCGGCGCTGCTCGCACGCGCGAACGGCTCGCCGATCAAGACCGTGTTCCTCTATTCGCGCCCGGAGTGGACCGCGATCGTCGTCGCCAAGGACTCGCCGCTGAAGAACGTCCGCGACCTCAAAGGGAAGAAGGTCGCCGCGACGCGCGGGACCGATCCGTGGTTCTTCCTGCTGCGCTCGCTCCAGGCGGCCGGGCTGCAGCCGGGCGACGTGCAGCTCGTCGACCTGCAGCATCCCGACGGGCGCACGGCGCTCGAGCGCGGCCAGGTCGACGCGTGGGCCGGTCTCGATCCGCACATGGCCGCGTCGCAGCTCGACGCCGGTTCACGGCTGCTCTACCGCAACGTGGCGTTCAACACGTGGGGCGCGCTCAACGTGCGCGAGGACTTCGTGGCGCAGCATCCCGATCTCGCCGCGATCGTGCTGCGCCAGTACGACCGCGCGCGCAAGTACGCCGCCTCGCACGTCGAGGAGACGGCGGGCCTTCTCTCCGACGCCTCGCACGTCGAGCGCCGCGTCGCCGACCTGCAGCTCCGCGAGCGCACCGGCTATCCGGGCGACGGGACGCCGGGGAACGACTACCGCGACGCGATCGCGGCCGTGGTCCCGCTGATCAAGACCGACAAGCTGGCTCGGCCCGATGCCGATCTCGACGGCGCCGTCGGGTCGCTGATCGACGCGCGCGTCGCGACCGCCGCGCTGCGTGGCTAGACTCGTCGTCCCGCTCGCGCTGCTCGCGGCCTGGTGGGCCGCGACGGCCGGCGGGTGGATCAAGTCGTACCAGCTCGCCTCGCCGCGCGACGTCGTGCGCGAGCTGATCGACCTCGCCCAGAGCGGTCTGCTGTGGCGGGATCTCGGCGCGAGCATCGAGCGCGTCGCGATCGGCTTCGCGATCGCGCTCGGCGTCG
The DNA here is from genome assembly GCA_036402855.1 of Candidatus Elarobacter sp. GTDB lineage: Bacteria > Vulcanimicrobiota > Vulcanimicrobiia > Vulcanimicrobiales > Vulcanimicrobiaceae > Vulcanimicrobium. The sequence goes on from DASWSC010000153.1 coordinate 2,548, forward strand.
CGCTGGTGCTCGGCTCGCTGGTCGGCGGCTCACGGCTCGCGGAACGCGTGCTCGACCCGACGCTGCAAGGGATCCGTGCCGTTCCGTCGCTCGCGTGGGTTCCGCTGATCCTGCTCTGGCTGGGGATCGGCGAGACGGCGAAGATCACGCTCGTCGCGATCGGCGCGTTCTTTCCGATCTACGTCGCGCTGGTGAGCGGGATTCGCGGCGTCGACCGCAAGCTGGTGGAGGTCGGCACGATCTTCGGGCTGTCGCGGATCGCGTTGATCGTGCGCGTGCTCGTCCCCGCGACGCTCCCGCAACTCCTGGTCGGTGCGCGCATCGGCCTCACGCAGGCCTGGCTCTTCCTCGTCGCCGCCGAGCTGCTCGCCGCGTCGAACGGCGTCGGCTTCTTGCTGACCGACGGTCAGCAGACGACGCGCACGGACGAGATCCTGGTCGCGATCCTGCTCTTCGCGGCGTGCGGAAAGCTCTCGGAGACGCTGATGCGCGTGCTGGAACGGCGCCTCGTCGGCTGGACGGACACGGTGCCGGCATGACGCACGCCGCCCGCATCAGGGGGCTGCGCAAGGCGTTCGGGACGCATCTCGTCTTCGACGGGCTCGACCTCGACGTCGCGCGCGGCGAGCGGGTCGCAATCCTCGGCGCGAGCGGGTGCGGCAAGTCGACGCTGCTGCGCTGCATCGCGGGGCTCGAGCGCAGCGACGCGGGGACGATCGCGACCAGCGGCGAGATCGGCGTCGTGTTCCAGGAGCCGCGGCTCTTTCCGTGGCTCGACGTGCGGCGCAACGTCGCGTTTCCCGCGCGCAACGACGCGGAGCGCGCGCGCGTTCCGAACGTCCTCGCGCTGGTCGGGCTCTCGCCGGCCGCGAACCGTCTGCCGAAGGAACTCTCCGGCGGGATGGCTCAGCGTGCCGCGCTGGCGCGTTCGCTCGTCCGCGATCCCGCGCTGCTGCTGCTGGACGAACCGTTCGCGGCGCTCGACGCGCTGCGCCGCATCGAACTGCGCGCGGCGGTGCGCGAAATCCTCGAGTTCACCCGCGCGTCGGCGATCCTCGTGACGCACGACGTCGACGACGCGCTCGCCCTCGCCGACCGCGTGATCGTCCTGGCCGGCTCACCGGCCGAGATCGCGTTCACCGGGCTCGTCGGCGAGACCGCGAGCCGCACGGCGATCCTCGACGCGCTCGGCGTCGCGGACGTCAGACCGAGACTGCCGGCTCGGTCCGCCCGGCACGGTGCGTCGAGCACGTCTTGAGCGCGAGCCGCGCGAACGTCGCACCGCTCGCGGCGCAGCCGCAGGACCAGTGCGCCGCGACGCGCGCGCCCTCGCGGTCCTCTCCGATCGCGCTTCGATAGAGGGGGATGCCGAGAAGGACGCGCAGGTCGTCGAGCGAGCGGTGCATGCTACGCCTGTTGTTTCCGCGGAACCGATCCGCGAGCTAAGGCTTTGGTCCTAGCGCCCTGGGGCGGCAGCCCCGATGCGGAGGTAGCCGGGAGGCCGCCGTCTCCGTTGCCGGCGGCCCCGCTTTCGGCTAGAATCGCGGGGCGCGCTCGCCGGGGCAGCACCGCTCACCTTGGGACAATCGCCGATCCTGCGGCGATGATGCATGTGGAATTCGAGGCTCTCTTCGGCGCCGATGCGCTCACCGAGCACGAGCGCGCGCGGATCGTCTGGGTCCGCGAGTTCGTGGAGCAGCTTCTCGACCGGCAGCGAGACGGCTCCGCGATCGTCGTCAGCGGCGACCACGGCGGACAAACCTACTTCACGATCCCCGCGAACGACGTCCGTCTTTCCCCGGTGGAACTCGCGCGGCTCGCGTTCGACCTCGACTCCCTGCACTGGTCCAGCCCGGACGCGGTGGACGTCACGTTCGACGATCCGCAGCGCGGCGGGCGCGGCGCCGGGATGAGCGGACACCGGATCACCGGCGGGTTGTGGTTGCACGACGTCATCGAAGGTTCGAGCTTGGGCCGGCGCGTCGCCGAGGTGCTGCACGGCGTGCGCTCCGGTCTTTGGCCGGGCGGATCGACAGACCGCGGCGCACCGCGCAGAGCCGAGGAGATGCTGGACCTGCTCGAAGAGGAGGACGGCCGCGGCCCCGCATTCCAGCTGATGCGCGCCGTCCTGCGCCGTTCCGACGGCCGTCCCGATCCCGCGTTCGCCGTGCGCGCCGCCGCCGCGATGCATCGCTTTCTGCGCGCCGAGTCGCCGCGCAACCGGATTCAAGCGGCGCTGGCGCTCGTCGACCGTGCCGAGCCGCAGGTGCTCGCCGATGCCGTGCGCGACGCCGTCGCCGGCCGGATGGGCTTTCCGCCGTGGGGCTGCTGGGAGCGCTTGGCCGCGACGGTGCTCGGCGACCTGATGCGCCGCGGTGAGCCGGCCGCGTGGGAGGCCTTCCACGAGTTCGCATCCCAGCACGGCGTCGTCGAGCGGTACGGACAGTGGCTCGTCCTCGACTGGACCGAGCACGACCAACGTCTCACCGATCCGCGCATCTTGATGGAAGAGATTCGAACGCTGCGCGGCCGCCCGCGCGTGAAGAGCATCGCGCGTGCGACGCTTCACGCGGCGGGCTGACCGACGCGCGCGGCGAATCGTGGCGGTCTGATGCAAGACCGGACCTTCGGATTTCGTACGCGCGCGCTGCATGCGGGGACGCCGCCCGACGGCGAGACCGGAGCACGCGCCCTACCGCTGCATCTGTCGACGGCGTTCGTCTTCGACTCGACCGAGCACGCCGCCGAGCTCTTCGCGCTGCGGACGTACGGCAACATCTACACGCGCATCGGAAACCCGACGGTCGCCGCGTTCGAGGAGAAGCTCGCGAGCCTCGAAGGCGGGCTCGGCGCCGTCGCCACCGCGAGCGGGCTCTCGGCCCAGCTCATCACGATCCTCAGCTTGGCGCGCAACGGCGACCACATCGTGGCCTCGGCGAACCTCTACGGCGGAACTGTGACGCAGTTCTCGGTGACGCTCGAGCGGATGGGGATCGAGACGACGTTCGTCCCGCCGGGTGACCTCGACGCGTTCGGCGCCGCGATGCGCGAGAACACGCGCGCGTCGTTCGTCGAGACGATCGGCAACCCGAACGGAAACGTCGCCGACATCGCCGCGCTCGCCCGGATCGCGCACGCCGCCGGCGTCCCGCTCATCGTCGACAACACCTTCGCGACCCCGTATCTGTGCCGCCCGATCGAGCACGGCGCCGACATCGTGGTGCACTCGGCGACGAAGTTCATCGGCGGGCACGGGACCGTGATGGGCGGCGCGATCGTCGAGTCCGGGAAGTTCCCGTGGGCGGCGGGCCGCCATCCGCTCCTCGCCACGCCGAGCCCGGGCTATCACGGCCTGAACTTCGCCGAGACGTTCGGCGAGTACGCCTTCGTGCAGCGCGCGCGCGTCGAGGTGCTGCGCGACGTCGGCGCGTCGATCTCACCGATGAACGCCTGGCTGCTCGTGCAGGGCCTCGAGACGCTCGCGGTGCGGATGCCGCAGCACGTGGCGAACGCGCGCGCGGTCGCCGAGTTCCTCCGCGCTCGCGAGGAGGTCGCCTGGGTGTCGTACGCCGGCCTGTCCGACAGTCCGGACCGCGCGCTCGCCGAAAAGTACCTCCCGCTCGGTGCCGGAGCGGTGTTCACGTTCGGACTGCGCGGCGGGCGCGACGCCGGTCGCGCGTTCATCGAAGCGCTCGAGCTCTGGAGTCATCTGGCGAACGTCGGCGACGCGAAGAGCTTGGTGATCCATCCCGCCTCGACGACGCACCAGCAGCTCACCGACGAGCAGCTCGTGGCCGGCGGCGTCGGCCCGGAGATGGTCCGGCTCTCCGTCGGACTCGAGGACGTGGAGGATTTGATCTGGGATCTCGAGCGCGCTCTCGCCGCGGCGCAGGCGGCCGGCGAGGTGCCGGCGTGATCCTCGAAACCGCGGCGGAGCGCCGCGCGCTGCTCGACCGCTCGCAGACGGTCGCGATGGTCGGCGCCTCGTCGAACCCGAGCCGCCCGAGTTACTTCGTCTTCTCCTACCTGCGCACCAAAGGCAAGTTCGACGTCGTTCCGATCAACCCGATGATCGCCGAGATCGACGGCGTGCGCGCGTATCCCAACCTCGCCGCGTTCGCGGCGGAGCGCGGCGCGCCGGACATCGTCGACGTCTTTCGCAAGCCGGACGACGCGCCGCAGGTCGCGCGCGACGCGATCGCGGCCGGCGCCAAGGCGATCTGGTTTCAGTACGGCGTCATCAACGACGAGGCGATCCGCCTCGCCGACGACGCCGGCCTCCACGTCGTCGTCGACCGCTGCATCAAGGTCGAGTCGGCCCGCTTCGACGGCGGCCTCGCACTCGGCGGCGTCAACACCGGATTGCTGACGGCGAAGCGCCGCGCGCGCTGAACTGGTGATCGCTGGAGGATTCGGTCGGTCTGTTGGGCTAATTCAGCGGCTGCGCGGTGTGCTCGCCGTTTGAGGGGCCGATGTTCTGTAGTTGTCTCCATGCCGCGGAATCGCATCATCAGGACGGGTGCCATGCGCTGCACCGCGGTGCCAGCGGCTCGCTGCGCCTGTGCGAATGCCGGCGCAGCCGCGAGCGGGTTCAGGAAGGGCCGGATCACCTGAAAGACGCGCTCCGGCTAGCGGCAGCGCGGTCCCGGCGTCGAACCGCCTAGCGGCATGAGGGAAGGCGCGCTGCTGTGGACGCCCGACCCGGCGGTCGCGGCGCAATCGACGGTGGCTCGCTTCATGCGCTGGCTCGGCGCACGCGGCCGCACGTTCACGACGTACGAGGAGCTGCGGCGCTGGTCGGTGACCGACCTCGACGGCTTCTGGGCCGCCGTCTGGGAGTTCTTCGCGATCGAGTCGGCTGCGCCGTACGCTTGCGTGCTGCGCGAACGCACGATGCCGGGAGCGGTGTGGTTCGAGGGCTCGCGCGTCAACTACGCCGAGCACCTGCTGCGGCACGAGCGCGTCGCGGCCGCGGACGAGACCGCGATCGTGCACGGCTCGGAGCTGCGACCGCTGGCGCACGTGTCATGGCAGGAGCTCGGCGCGTCGGTGCGCGCGGTCGCGACCGCGCTGCGCGGCCTCGGCGTTCGCCCCGGCGACCGCGTCGCGGCCTACATGCCGAACATCCCCGAGACCGTGATCGCGATGCTTGCGACGATCGCGATCGGTGCCGTATGGTCGTCGGCGGCACCGGAGTTCGGCGCGCGCACCGTGATCGACCGCTTCGCCCAGATCGCGCCGAAGGTGCTCTTCGCGACCGACGGCTACCGCTTCGGCGGCAAAGACTTCGACCGCGCCGCCGACATCGATGCGATCCTCGCCGAGCTGCCGAGCGTCGAGCACGTCGTGTGGCTGCCGTATCTCGACGCCGGATCCCGCGCGCCGGTCGGCCACGCCGTCGCCTGGCGCGCTCTACGGGAACACGACGCACCCGCCGCGCCGGACTTCGCGTACGAGCGCGTGCCGTGGGATCATCCGCTGTGGGTGCTGTTCTCGTCCGGCACGACGGGCTTGCCGAAAGCGATCGTCCACGGGCACGCGGGGATCCTCGCGGAGCACCTCAAGAGCACCGGGCTGCAGCAGAACCTCGGGCCGTCGTCGCGGATGTTCTTCTACACGACGACCGGCTGGATGATGTTCAACGCGCTGGTCTCGGCGCTCGTGCAAGGCGCCTCGATCGTGCTCTACGACGGGCACCCGGCGCACCCGGCGCCGGCGCTGCTGTGGGAGCTCGCCTCCGGCGCGCGCGCGACGTGCTTCGGCGCGAGTCCGACGTTCGTGCAGATGATGCAGAAGATCGGTCTCGTTCCGCGCGAGCGCTTCGATCTCTCCGCGCTGAGCAGCGTGTTGCTGACCGGTTCGCCGGTGACGCCCGAGTCGACCGCGTGGTTCTACGAGTCCGTCAAAGCCGATCTCTGGGTGACATCGCCGTCGGGCGGTACGGAGCTCTGCGCGGGACTGGTCGGCGGCTCGCCGCTCCTTCCGGTCTACGCCGGGGAGATCCAGACGCGGCTGCTCGGGATGGACGTGCACGCGTGGAGCGCCTCCGGCGAAGAGCTCGTCGACGAGGTCGGGGAGCTGGTGGTGACGAGCCCGGCGCCGTCGATGCCGCTCTTCTTCATGAACGACCCGGACGGAGCGCGCTACCGCGAGACTTACTTCGAGCAGTTCCCCGGCGTGTGGCGGCACGGCGATTTCCTGAAGATCAACGCGCGCGGCGGCTGCTTCATCTACGGCCGGTCCGATTCGACGCTCAACCGCTACGGCGTGCGGATCGGTTCGGCGGAGATCTACCGCGCGGTCGAGCAGCTCGACGAGATCGCGGACACTCTGGTGGTGTGCCTGGAGCTGCCCGGTGGTACGTTCTTCATGCCGCTCTTCGTCCGCCTCGCCGCCGGAGCGCACCTCGACGGCGGGCTGCACGACCGGATCGTCGCCAAGCTGCGCACCGACTGCAGCCCGCGGCACGTCCCCGATACGATCGTCGAGGTCCCCGCGATCCCGTACACGCTCACCGGCAAGAAGATGGAGATCCCGGTGCGCCGCATCCTCGCCGGGACGCCGCCGGAGAAGGCGGCGAGCCGCGAAGCGATGATGCAGCCGGACGCGCTCGACTGGTACGTCGAGTTCGCGCGCAGCCGCGCGGCGCTTGCGTGACCGCTACGCCGGCGGGCGCCGCTCGCCGGTGCGCGTGGCCTGCTCGAAGGCGTGCGCGAAGCGCAGCAGCGCGAGCTCGTCGCGATAGCGCCCGACGATCTGCACGCCGACCGGGAGACCGTCCGGCGTGAAGCCGCACGGCACCGAGATCGCCGGGTGTCCCGTCACCGTGATCCACGAGCACGAACGCATCCATGCGAGGTAGTCGTCCATCGGGACGCCCGCGATCTCCGTGACGTACGGCTGATCGATCGGGAACGGCGGCACCTGGCTGACCGGCGCGACCAGGAAGTCGTGCCGCTCCATGAACGCGCGCATCCGGGCGAAGACCTGCGTCCGCAACAGCGCGGCGCGGCCGGCGTCGGCGATCGTGAGCGCGCGGCCGTACGCGACGTTCCACACGATCGTGTCCTTGAACGAGCCCGGGTGCTGGTCGAGCAGCGGACCGAACCCGTTCGCGAAGATGATCCCGCGCTGGATCAGGAACGCCTGATCGGCGCCGCTCAGATCGGGCGCGGCGTCTTCCACCTCGCAGCCGAGCCCGGTGAGGACGCCGCGCGCCGGCTCGAGCGCGGCGCTGACGGCCGCATCGACCGGCAAGCCGCCGAGATCGCGGCTCCACGCCACGCGTGTCCCGCGCACCTCGCCGTCCAGCGCAGCGCGGTAGCACGATCCGTCGCCCGGGAGCGAGAGCGGGTCGCGGTCGTCGTAGCCGGCGAGGACGCTCAGCATCAGCGCGACGTCCGCGACCGTGCGCGCCATCGGGCCGGCGACCACGAGCGACTCGAACGCGTCTTCGGCCGGCCACTGCGGGACGCGCCCGGTCGACGGCCGCAGTCCGACGACGTTGCAGAAGCTCGCCGGATTGCGCAGCGAGCCGCCGAGATCGGTGCCGTCGGCGAGCGGGATCATCCCCGCGGCGAGCGCGACCGCGGCGCCGCCGCTGCTTCCGCCGCAGGTCCTGGTGACGTCGTACGGATTGCGCGTCGCGCCGAAGATGGTGTTGAACGTCTGGGAGCCCGCGCCGAACTCCGGCATGTTGGTCTTGCCGACGGTGATCGCGCCCGCCCGGCGCTGCCGCTCGACGACGATGCTGTCGGTCTCGGGGACGAGATCGCGGTAGATCGGCGAGCCGAACGTCGTGCGCATCCCGAGGGTGAAAAACGAGTCCTTGTGCGCGACGGGGAGTCCGTGGAGCGGTCCGAGCCGATCGCCGCGGGCCTGCGCCTCGTCGGCACGGCGCGCCTGCGCCATCGCCGCCTCGGCGTCGAGCGTCACGATCGCGTTCAGCCGCGCGTTCTGACCCTCGATCCGAGCGAGATGCGCGGTCATCACCTCGGCGGCGGAGAGCTCCTTCGCGCCGATGCGGCGCACCAGCTCGGTCGCGCTCAGAAAACAGACGTCGTCGCTCGGCATGGTACGGACGCTGACATTCCGGGAGTGCGTCCGGGGTGCCTCGCCGGGAGTTCGTTGGGGCTTTAGGCCCAGGACGAGAGTCGTCCCAGCGGGGTTGGCGATACTGACCCCATGGCGGGAGCACTGCCGTCGAGCGGGGACGGCGCAGATCGGCGCCGGCGGGTGTTCGACTCACTCGATCAAGGCGTGGTCGTTCAGGACCCCGACGGCACGGTCCGCGACTTCAACGCGGCCGCTCCGAAGCTGCTCGGCATCGGGGAGCCCGAGCTGCGCGGAAGATCGGCGCCCGATCCGGGCTGGGACCTGACCCTCGACAACCGCAGCGTGCGCGAGGCGGACGGCGACCCCGTCCGCGCGGTGCTGCGCGCGGCGCTCGACCGCGGCAGCGTCACGGTCGCGCTGCATCCGCCGAGCGAAGCGACGCGCTGGATCGCGATCTCCGCGCACGCGGTCCACGACGAGCGCGACCCGTCCGGCGACGCCGTCGTCGCCACGCTGACCGACGTGACGGCGCAGCACCAGACGGAGCGCGAGAACGCCCGCTACCGCGAGATCATCGGCACGCTCGACGCCTCGTACCGCATCGTCGAAGAAAGCCCGATCGGGATGTGCAGCGTCGACGCCGCCGGCAACGTGCTGCGCAGCAACATGGCGTTTCTCGCGCTCGGCGGCGTGGAGACGACGTCGATCCTCGACCTCGTCCCCGAGGAAGACCGCGCGACGCTGCGCCACGAGTTCGCGCGGCTGCTCGACGGGCGCACGCCTTCGGTGCGGATCGAGACGCGGGTACGGCGGCCGAACGATGCGGAGACGTGGTGCGAGATCACCGCGGTCGCGATGCGGCAGGGTCTTCCCGACGCGGCGATCCTGCTGCTCATCAACGACGTCACCGAGCGCCGGCGCCGCGAGGTGCGCTTGCGCCAGCTCGCCGAGCGCGACCCGCTCACCGGGCTGCACAACCGGCGCAGCTTCGTCCAGGCGCTCCGCGACCGGCTCGCCGGCCTCGACCGTCCGGTCCGCCGCCCCGGCGCCGGGTGGACGCTGTTGCTCATCGACCTCGACGGCTTCAAAGAGGTGAACGACACGTGCGGCCACGCGGTCGGCGACGCGGTGCTGGTCGGCGTCGCGGCGGCGATTCGCGACCGGACACGGCTCGACGACACGGTCGGCCGCCTGGGCGGCGATGAGTTCGCCGTGCTGTTCCGCTCCGACGTCGCGGACACGGTCGCGATCGGCGAGCAGATCATCGAACGGATCGCCAAGGCCGCGGCGAGCGTCCATGGCGCCCCGCCCGTCAGCGCCAGCGTCGGCATCGTGCGGCTCCGCGCCGGACGCCGCGCCGAGGAGATGCTCGAAGCCGCCGACCGCGCGATGTATCGCGCCAAGCGGGCCGGCAAAGCGCGCGCGGTGGAAGCCGCGCTGTAGCCAGGAAGGACTCCTGCCGGGTCGGGTTGATGATATCTTCCATGCGTCTGAAAGCATTCGTCGCGCTGTTCATCCTGCTGCTCGCCGGGGCCGGTGGCGCGAGCGCGCAGGACGCCTCGCGCGACGCCACCCGCGAGAAGCTGCGGCAGGTCCTCGAGACCGCCGGACGCCGAACCGACGTCAACGCGTCGTTCCGGCAAAGCACGAAGAACCCGTACAACTTCGTCGGGACGATGACCGGGCTCCCGAACACCGACTCGCTCGAGGTGGTCATCAGCGTGACGAAGAGCGACACGATCGGCTTCCGCGTGTACCCGCACTACAAGGGCGGCTACATCAACGTCGGCAAAGCGCGCGACACGAGCGGGCTGATGCGCCGGCTGCTCTACCTCAGCGACCAGAACTTCCTGTTCTGGGGCGCCGACGACACGGGCGACGTGTTCTGCGGCTACACCGTCACGCTCGAATCGGGCTTCCCGCAAGACTCGCTCGTCGTCGTGCTGCGCAGCATCAGGAACACCGACAAGTTCGTCGGCGGCCTGCGGCCGTTCATCGACGGTTCGACCGGCACCGGGGCGTGAGCCGCAGCGCTCGCATCGCAGCGTTCGGGGCGGCACTCGTCGTCGCCGCTGCCGCGAGCGCGCCGACCGGGGCGCAGACGGCGCAGCCGGACACCCGCCCGCCGTGCGCCCGCGTCCTCGTCGCGGTCGACGAGAACGTCGACTCGGCGCGCGCGAAATCGGGCGACGTGTTCAAGTTCGTGCTGGTCGACGACGCCGCGACGCCGGACGGCACGCGCGTTCCGGCCGGCACGCCGGGCTACGGCGTCGTCGCGATCTCGCAGCACGCCGACAAGGGCGGCCGCGCCGGATACCTCGCGGTGGAGACGCGCTTCTTTTTGCTGCCCGACGGGCGTCACGTCCCGGCGATCATCGACCGCGCGAACGACGAGGCGGCGAGCGCGGTCGGGTCGACCGCGAACGCGCCGGGGATCCTCGGCTTGATCCCGATCGTGGGCTACGCGGTCGGCGGCTACGACGCGATGCACCACGGGCGCGACGCGACGATCCAGCGCGGGACGCGGGTCGGCGTCTTCCTCGGCGACGACGCCGCGCTCGGTGCGTGCCGGCCCCCGAAGGCGGGCGAATCGCCGCCGCCGATGCCGACGCCCTCACCGGTTCCCGCCGCCACGCCGGCCGCGCCGCCCGCGCTGACGCCGACGCCGTCGCCGACCGGGTAGCGCTCAGCCCGAAGCGCGGTAGAAGCACTCCCCGCAGAGTTGCACGTAGCGGTGCGCGCCTTCGATCGCGATCTGCTCGCCGGCGGTGATGCGGTTGCCCTCGTCGTCGATGCGCACGTTCATCGTCGCCTTCTTCCCGCACGGGCAGATCGTCTTGATCTCCTCGATGCTGTCCGCGAGCGTGAGCAGGTACGACGCGCCCGGGAACGGCTCGCCCAGGAAGTCGCTGCGGATCCCGTAGCAGATGACGGGGACGCCCGTGACGTGCGCGATGCGGTGCAGTTGGCGCACTTGGTCCGGCGTGAGGAACTGTGCTTCGTCGACCAGCACGCACGAGACGTTCGCGCCGTCGGCGAGATGGCGGATGAAGTCGACGCTCGCGTCGTACGTGAGCGATTTGCGCTTCGGCCCGAGGCGCGAGGTGACGTAGCCGACGCCGTAGCGGTCGTCGATCTCGGCGGTGAAGATGACGACCTTCCGGCCGTGCTCTTCGTAGTTGTGCGCGACCTGCAGCAGCGCGGTGGACTTGCCCGCGTTCATCGCCGAGTACCGGAAGTACATCTTCGCCATCGTGTGCGGCTCGGGTTCGCGGCGCGGTCTCCGGTTCGACGCCAAGGCAAGCGTGCCGCCGGAAGGTTTTGAGCAAGCGGGCACCCGGATATAGCCCCGACATGGAGACTCATGCGCTCGAATACGCCTTCGTCCGCTCGACGGAGGCTGCCGCCGTCGCGGCCGGACGGCTCGTCGGCCTCGGCGACAAGAACGCGGTCGACGGGGCCGCCGTCGAAGCGATGCGCACGACGCTGAGCACCGCCATCCTCTCCGGCATCGTCGTCATCGGCGAAGGCGAGAAGGACGAAGCGCCGATGCTCTACCACGGCGAGGAGATCGGAACCGGCGACGGTCCCTCGCTCGACGTCGCGGTCGACCCGATCGACGGGACGACGCTCGCCTCGCGCGGAGGGCCGGGCGCGATCTCGGTCATCGCGGCCGCGCCGCGCGGGGCGCTCTTCCGGACGCGCGTGCCCTACATGGACAAGTTGGTCACCGGCCCGGCTGGGCGCGGCGTCGTCTCGATCGACCTCCCGCTCGAAGAGAACCTGCGCGCGCTCGCGCGCGCGAAAGGCCGCGAGGTCTCCGACCTCACCGTGGCGCTGCTCGACCGACCGCGCAACGAGCACCTGATGAAGCAGGTCCGTGCCGCCGGAGCGCGCGTTCGCGTCTTCGGCGACGGCGACGTCTCGAACGCGGTGTACGCGATCCTCGAGGAGCGCGCGAACGTCGACGTGCTCGCCGGGATCGGCGGCTCGCCGGAAGGGGTGATCGCGGCCTGTGCTGCGCGCGCGCTCGGCGGCGAGATGCAGGGCCGGCTGTGGCCGCGCGACGCCGCCGACGAGGCGATCGCGGCGCAGGAAGGCCACGATATCCGCAAGACGCTGACGCTCGACGATCTCTGCGCGAGCGAAGACGCGCTCTTTGCGGCGAGCGGCGTCACCGACGGCGAGTTCCTCGACGGCGTGCGCTACCGGCGAGGCTCCGCGTTCACGCAGTCGATCGTGATCTCGACCTACACCCGCTCCGTGCGGACGATCGACGCCAAACACGAGTTGCGCCCGCGCGAGCTGCGGCTCGGCGCGATGGAACCGAAGAGCGCCACCACCGGCTGAGCGGCCGGAAGAACGAAGCCCCGGAGCGACTGCGCGCGCTCCGGAGCTTCACCGATTCACGAAAACCAGGCTGCGACGCCTCAGCGCCGGTCGCGCCACGGGGTGTAGTGCGGCTTGCGGTCGTCGCGGTCGCGATCGTGCGGAGTCCGCCGAGCGTTCCAGCCGTTGGGGTTGCCGTTGTACCGGCCGTAGTACGGGGTCGCGTAGTACGGGTTGCCGTAGTACGGGTTCACGGAATACGGGTTGCCGTAGGAGCGGTTGCCGTAGTATGCGGAGTTTGCGTACGACGCGCGGCCGTAGCGGCCGCGGTCGTCACGGTCGAAGCGCTGATGGCGTTCGTGGCGCGCCCAGCGATGGGCGGGGTCGGCGAGCGCGGGCTTCGGATTCTGCAGCATCGCCGCCGACGCGGACGCTGCGAAGAGGGCGGCGAGCGCCGCCACGGTGAGTCGTCTCGGGAGCATGATCGTCCTCCGGATGAATGCGAGACAAATGAAATGACGATACCGGGACAACGCACGCGCTCGTCCGGAGGTTCTCAACCGGGTGCGCGCTCGTCTTGCGTCTCGGCGACGGGATCGAACGCGCGCCCCTCGGACGTGCCCTCCGCCGGGCGATCGGCGATCCCGAGCGCCGCCACCGCCGACGACAGGTCGAGGTAGACGTCGAGCTTCTCGCCGAGGTTCGCGATCTCGAAGATCTTCGCGAGCTGCCCCTTCGGAGGGATGACGACCGTGACGGCCTGCGGGCGCTGGCGCCGCCGGAACAGGAGCAGCTCCGAAAGGAATACCGAGTCCACCCCCGTCGCGTCCTGGAGATCGACGAGGACGGGGACACCGGCCGGAGCGTCCTCGAACGCCCGGCGGATCTCGGGGTAGCGGCCGATGTCGAGGTAGCCGTCGAGCCGCAGCAGGTAGTAGTTCGGTGCCAAGGGTTCTCGTTTGAGGCAGACCTCACGACGGCGTACCCAGCACGCGTCGTTTCTAACGAGACGAGGGCTCGTCGCCGGCCGCCGCGATGCGAGGAAACGGCCGCTCGGGCGTGAAGCCCGTTCAGCAGCCGCACGCGCAGGAGGGCTCCCCGATGCCTCTCGTTCGCCGCCGTTTTCTCGCTGCCGCGGGTGCCGCGCTCGCGACCGGCGCGCTCCCGCGCCGAGCTCTCGCGCAAACCGTGCAGATGCCGTTCGCGAACGGCGATCGGACGCTGGTCGCGTTCCCGCAGAAGCGGCCGCTGATACTCCTGACGCCGCGTCCGCCGCAGCTCGAGACGCCGTTCGAGATCTTCGACCAGGGCGTCTACACACCGAACGACGCGTTCTTCGTCCGCTGGCACCTCTCGAACATCCCGCAGTCGATCGATGCCGGCGCGCATCGCATCGCGGTCGGCGGCGAGGTGAACCGGACGCTGTCGCTCTCACTCGACGACCTCGCCAAGATGCCTGCCGTCGAGGTTGCCGCGGTAAATCAGTGCTCCGGAAACTCGCGCGGCTTCTCCGTACCGCGCGTCGCCGGCGGCGAATGGGGGAACGGCGCGATGGGCAACGCGCTGTGGACCGGCGTGCGGCTGCGCGACATCCTCGACCGCGCCGGCGTGAAGGCGGGCGCCAAGCAGGTGCAGTTCGACGGCCTCGAAGGACCGGCGCTTCCGGCGACGCCCGACTTCAAGAAGTCGCTCGACGTCGACGTGGCCCGCCGCGACGACGTCATCGTCGCCTACGCGATGAACGGCGAGCCGCTCCCGGTCTTGAACGGGTATCCGGTTCGACTGATCGTGCCGGGGTGGTTCGCGACGTACTGGGTGAAGATGCTCTCGTCGATCACCGTGCTCGACCACACCGACGAGAACTTTTGGATGAAGAGCGCGTACCGCATCCCGGACACGCCCGGAAACACCGTCGTCCCGGGCGCGACGGGCTTTCCGACGATCCCGATCACGAAGATGGCGGTCCGCTCGTTCATCACGAGCTTGCGCGACGGCGCCGCGCTCAAAGCCGGCTCGCAACAGCTCCGAGGGATCGCGTTCGACGGCGGGAGCGGGATCAAGACGGTCGAGATCTCGACCAACGACGGCGCGAGCTGGACCGCGGCGGCGCTCGAACAGGACTACGGGAAGTACTCGTTCAGGCGCTGGAACGCGACGTTCACCGCGCCGGCAGGGACGTTCACGATCAAGGTGCGCGCGACCGCGAACGACGGGGCGACGCAGCTTGCGGCGGCGGGGTGGAACCCGAGCGGCTACCTGCGCAACGCGATCGAGAGTTACAAGGTGACGGTCTCATGACGAAGCACGCGCTGATCGCACTCGCCTGCGCCGCCGCGCTCGGCGCCGCCGCGGTTGCGGCGACGAAGCCCGCGCCGCCCAAAGGCACCGCGTCGATTTCGCTCCCGGGAGACGCCGGGCAGACGTTCAAGCCCGGGCCCGGCGCCGCGGTCGTGATGGCCAACTGCCTGACGTGTCATTCCTCGGCGTACGTCTCGACGCAGCCGAAGCTGACGCGGGCGCAGTGGAGCGGCGAGGTGACGAAGATGAAGGCCGTCTACGCCGCGCCGATCCCGGACGACCAGGTCCCGGCGATCGTCGACTACCTCACCGCCAACTACGGTACGCCGTAGCGCACCTCGCCGCGGCGCGGCTCAGCGCACGACGACGGTCGACGTCGCCGTGCGCCCGAACTCGTCGGGCCGGTCGACGACCCGCGCCGTCGCACCCGGCCACCCGAACGTCCCCGGCGTCACCGTTCGCGCGAGGTAGTGCAGACGGTAGATTCCAGCGTCCAGATGATCGGCGTACGCCTCGATGCGGTCGGTGCGGATCTGCTGGTCGCCGATCTTCCAGTCGCTCGCGGGCGTCTTGAGCGCCTTCGAGGAGGTCGCGAACGAGGTGTCGACCGCTTCGAGCCCGGCCGGCAGCGGATCGGTGATCAGCACCCGCTCGACCGGGTGATCGCTCACGATCTGCAGCTCGACGTCGTAGACGTGCGCCGCCGGCAGGGAGAGCGCCGCCGCCGGCGGGACGAGCCCCATCGACGCGAGGAGCGGCGCCGCGTTGGCGTCGCGGACGACGCGCGTGACCCGCAGCCCGTTGAGGCGCCCGGGCGCGCTGCTCCCCAAACGATACGTGTACGTCACGGCGTAGTGCAGCGTACCGGTGCCGTCCTTCGAGACCGCCACCTGCGTCGCTCCGGTGGGAAGGTCGCGTGCCGGAACGGTCGTGCGGCGTTCGGGGGCGCGCGCGCCGCTGAACGTCTGGAGCGCGATCTGCTTCGGCCCGAGCGAGGCGGTCGCCGTGAAACGGGCGGGCCGCTCGCGCGCCGCAAGGTCGACCAGCGCGTTCAGCGCCGCGGC
>DASWSC010000154.1:0-3851 GCA_036402855.1 Candidatus Elarobacter sp.
GCAGCTTCTCGGCGTTCTCGGCGTTCTCGGGCTCACCGGGGCGCAGCTTCTTGTAGATTTCCTTGAGCGCGTCTTCCTTGGTCTTGATGTCTTTGTCTTTTTCGAGACAGTTCGCGATCAGCGGGCTGTTGTCGAACAGCGCCAGGATCGCTTCATCCGATTCCCAGGCGTGGCCGAGATCCGGGCGCGACAGCGCGCGCACGAACGTCGTCGCGTAGATCTTGCGGTTCTTGTCGATGCGGACGCCGATCGTCCCCTCGGTCTCGTCGTTCTTCGTCCCGTTGTCGGTCTCGAACTCGATCCAGGCGCCGCGGTTCGGGATGATCGTCGCGTTGAAGGTGTCGCGGTTGTTCGTGTCTTTGTCCGCCAGGAAATAGACGCCCGGCGAGCGGACGAGCTGGCTCACGATCACGCGCTCCGCGCCGTTGATCATGAACGTGCCCTTGTCGGTCATGAGCGGGAAATCGCCCATGAAGATCTCTTGGTCCGGAATGCCCTTGATCTCGCCCGACTCGGCCGTGATCAGGCGGACGCGCACGCGCAGCGGCGCGCTGTAGGTCATGTCGCGCTCGCGGCACTCCTCGACCGAGTACTTGGGCTCGCCGAGCGAGTGCTCACCGAACTCCAGGACGAGGTTGCCGGTGAAGTCCTTGATCGGCGAGATCGAATCGAACGCTTCCTTCAGGCCGTCGTTGATGAACCATTTGAAGGAAGCTTTCTGCAGCTCGATCAGATCGGGGAGCTGCAGGACGTCGGTGATCTTCGCGAACGAGTGGCGCTCGCGCTTCGCCCCGGGATCCTCCGGCAGCTCGACGGTGAACGCTTCCTCGGGGACGTGGAAGCTCGCGCTCGCGATGTTCTCTTGCTTGACCGCGGTACCCGTCCCGTTCGCTGCCGGGGGAGCCGCATCGGCCTTCTTGCGGCTGCGCGTCGTCTTGGGCTTGTCCGCGGTCGTCTTCGTCGCCATTCTGTTTCTGGGGGTTCTTCCTGCGTGGGATCACGCGCGCTCGCCGGTGAAACGCGAAAAGGCAACGACCGCCCCACCGGAGTGAGGGGTCCTCGCTCTTTCCATATGCCGCTATCCGCCGAGGGGCATAGGGCCGTATCCTATCACCGCCCGTTCGAGGGCGTCAAGCGGTGAAGTCTAGGCGGCGTCCCCCGGGGTGGCGTAGGTACTGAAGACGGGTGAGGTCCGGACGCTGTCGACGGCGGCCTCAAGGGCCGTATGGCGGTCCCGGGCGCAGGTGCAGCTTCGCAGCCGGTCGCCGGAGCAGCCTGCGTAGTCATGTAGCGCCAGCGAGTGCCCGCACGGGCAGAGCACCAGATTGTCCACGCGGCCTCCTACTCGGTCAGGCGAAGGGCGTCGATCGAACCCACGCTCGCATGGTACCCGCCGTTTTGCGGGCTACAAACGTTTCGACCGTTCAGAGACGACGGGCCGTCGCCAAGCGGGCGGGTGCCACCTTGGCCAGGACCTCGGCGATCCGTTCGCGGCGGGAAGGACGCAGGTCGATCCGCGTCACCGGCGCCGGGGTCGGCTCGAACCGCAGGGCGCTGAAGCGCGCCGAGGCGCCGTTCGTCCCGCCGACCGCGAGCGCGATCCGCACGCCGGCGTCCCACGGCGGGAGCCAGGCGCCGTCGATCCGGCCGCCCAGGGTGATCCACTGCCGTCCGCCGTCGCGGCTGAACGAGAACCGGTAGGCGTGTCCGTCGAGCGCCGTGCACCGGAGGTGGAGTTTCTCCCGCCCGGCCGGTGCCAAGGCGAGCTCGACCAGGTGGCCGCCGCGCCGGCGCCACACCGTCACGACCCCGTCGCGAACGCCGATCCCCAGCGCGTCGCGATGCGAGCCGTACGCGCACAACGAGGCCAGCGTCCCGGGCGACTGCTCGCGCGCATCGACGACCGCGGTCGCCGCGTAGTCCCCGGTCGAGACGGTGCGAGCCGCGACCCCGGCGAGCGGGTCGGCGCCGCGCCGCGGGTGGAGCGCTTTGAGCACCAAAGCGCCGTGGTCCAGCTCCATGCTCGGGGTCCCCGACTGCGGCCACTGCCAGCCGCGGTCGAGCGGGATGCCGAAGTCGGCGCTCCAGCGGGCGCGCTGCGGCGCCTGGCGCTCGAGCGAGGGGAACGGCGCCTCGGCGACCCGGCTCGGGCCGTTGCCGCCGTTGATCGAAGGCCAGCCGTCGGGGCTCCAGCGGATCGCGTCGAGACAGAGCTGCCGCCCGACGTAGATCGCGTCGGCGCGCTCTTCGTAGGCGTGATAGAGGTAGTACCAGTTGCCCTTGCCGTCGTCGACCGGCGCGCCGTGGCCGGGGCAGCGAAACGCCTCGTTGCCGGCGAGGATCGGGTTCCGCGGCGACTTCTCCCACGGTCCGGCGAGCGAGCGCGCGCGCGCGACGCCGACCGCGTAGGCGCACTCCTCGCCGCAGCACGCATTGCCGGAATAGAACATGTAGAACCAGCCGTTCCGGCGGATCACGTGGGGCGCTTCGACGAGCTTCCCTTCCCACGGGGCGTCGTTCCGCAGCAGCTCGATCTTTTCGCCGAGCAGGACCAGGCCGTCGCCGGAGAGCCGCTGAGCCCAGATCGGCGTCGGCTTGTTGTGCGCGTTGCCGTCTTCTTTCCAGAGCAGCCAGCGCGTGCCGTCGCCGTCGTCGGCCGCCATCGCGTCGATCGAGCCGTAGCTCTGACCGATCAGCGGACCGTGGTCGACGTACGGGCCCTCGGGCCGGTCGGCGGTGGCAACGGCGACGCACAGCGGGCCGTCCTTGCGGCGCGCCGTGTAATAGACGTAGAAGCGTCCGTCCTTCTCGGCGAAGTCGGGCGCCCAGAAGTTCCCCGCGCACCAGTCGGGCCGCCGCACGAAGACATGGCCGACCAGCTCCCAGCCGATCAGGTCGGTGGACTTGAAGATCGGGAAGAACGGCGCCCAATCGGTCGAGGTCGTCACCGCGTAGAACGCGCGAGCCGGGCCTGAGCCTGTCCGGATCACCGAGGGGTCGGGGAAGTCACCGGCGTGGACCGGGTTGCGATACTTCCCGTTGAATGCCGCATGAAGCGGGTTCGGTAAGGAAACCACCAACGTTCTCGCTTGCAGAGAATATCGGCCGCGGCCGACGTCCTCTTGAGCATCAAACGAAAGCGCTACATGATTGGTGCCGCTCCGTCGGAGGCTCTCACCTCCGTCACATGCGGCAGCGTGCCGAACCGCGCCGCATACGCCGACTCGAGGGCCTTCGCGAGCGGGCCCGCGGCGTCGCGCGCGACGAGCGCGACGATCGAGCCGCCGAAACCGCCGCCCGTCATGCGTGCGCCGTGGACGCCGTCGACGCCGCGCGCGGCCTCGACCAGCAGGTCCAGTTCCGGCGAGCTCACCTGGTAGTCGTCGCGCAGCGAGGCGTGCGACTCGCTCATGTGCGCGCCGGCCGTCGCGACGTCGCCTTCACGCAGCGCGACGACCGTCGCCAGGACGCGCGCGTTCTCGCCGACCACGTGGCGCGCGCGCCGCCGGAGGATCGCAGGGAGCGTGGCGCCGCGCCGCGCGAAGTCGGCCAGCGAAACGTCGCGCAGGCTGCGCACGCCGAGGAGCCGCGCCGCTTCCTCGCTCTCCGCGCGGCGGTCGTTGTAGGCCGAGCTCGCGAGCTCGTGCTTCACGCCGGTGTCGGCGACGACGACGGCGACCTGCGGCGGGATCGGGACCGGCGTGACCTCGAGCGTGCGGCAGTCGATCAGCAGCGCGTGATCGCGTACGCCGAGTGCCGAGGCGAGCTGGTCCATGACCCCGCTGCGCAGCCCGACGAAACCGTTCTCCGCCTCCTGCGCCGCGCGCGCCAGCTCGTGCGGCGAGAGGGTC
>DASWSC010000155.1:0-23873 GCA_036402855.1 Candidatus Elarobacter sp.
GACGATCGCGGTGATCGCGCCGCGGCGCTGCGCCTCGCTGGTGGCGAGCCGGAGCGACTCGTCGGTCCCCGGCGTGCGCACGATGAAGGCGATCGGCCCGAAGGCTTCGCGATCGTAGCGCTCACGGTCGGCGGCGTCGACCACCGCGATCAGCGGCGAGCGGACGCGCGCGTTCGGGTACTCCGCGTTCGGGACCGGCTCGCTCTTTCGCACGACGCCGGGCTTCCCGTTCTCCTCTTCGATGCGGCGCAGCGTCCCGTCGGTCGCGATCGCGCCGAGCACGCCGGCCGCGCGCTCCGGATCGCCGAGCAGCGCGTCCACGCCTTTGACGATCGCCGCCACGACGTCGTCGAAGGCGAGGCGCTCGCCGCCGGCCGTGATCCCGTCCTGCGGCACGAAAAGGTTCTGCGGCGTCGTGCACATCTGCCCCGAGTACAGCGAGAGCGACATCGCGAGGTTGCGCGTCATCCCCTTGAGGTCGTCGGTCGAGTCGATCACGACGCTGTTGACGCCCGCCTTCTCGGTGTAGACCAGCGCGTGCGAGTTCTGTTCCAGCCAGTCGCCGAACTCGGTCGATCCGGTGTAGTCGAGCAACGCGATCTCGGGTCGCTGCGCGAGCACCTTCGCCAGCGGCTTCTCCGGCGAGTCGACGGCGAGCTGCACGACGCGCGGATCGAAGCCCGACTCGCGCAGGACGCCTTGCATCACTTCGACGCTGATCGCGAGCGGCAGCACCGCCTGCGGATGCGGTTTGACGACGACGGCGTTGCCGGTCACGAAGCTGGCGAAGATCCCCGGGTAGGCGTTCCAGGTGGGGAACGTCGAGCAGCCGATCGTCAGATCGATCCCACGCGGGACGATCGCGTACGTCTTGCGCACCCGGATCGGCTCCGGCTTCGCGGGCTTCTCCCACACCACGCTCGCCGGGACGCGCGACATCTCGTCGTACGCGTAGGCGACCGCTTCGAGCGCGCGGTCCTGCGCATGCGGCCCGCCGGCTTGGAAGCCCATCAGGAACGCCTGACCCGTCGTATGCATCACCGCGTTGGCGATCTCGAAGGAGCGCGCGTTCAGCCGCGCGAGCGCTTCGAGTGCGACGCCGGTGCGCGTCTCGACCGGCACCTTCGCCCACGACGCCGCCGCAGCGCCCGCGGCCGCGAGCAGCGCGTCGACGTCGGCGAGCGGGTATCGCACGTCGAGCGGCAGGCCGTACGGCGAGCGTTCGGTCGCGACCGTCTCGCCGCTCGTGGGCTGGTCGAGCTGCAACGTCGCGCCCAGCCGCGCCTCGAACGCGGCCTTCCCTTCCGCGGCGGCCGTCTCGCCGTACACCTTCCCGCTCGCGCTCTCGGGGAACGCGCTGTAGAAGGCGCGGGTGCGAATCGCTTCCCGTGCGCGGTCGAGCTTCTCACGGTGGCGCGCGAACAGATCCGCGCCGGCGGCCAAGGTCGTCGTCATCCTCCGGCGCTTCGGCGCGCGGTCGCGAAGTCTAGCCGAGCGCGGCGGTCAGCGAGGCTCCGGCGGCCGCCGAGTACGGGCCGGAGCCGCGCCATGTGATCCGGCCGTCCGGCTCGACCAGCAACACCGTGAGATGCGAGCGGTCCGAGATCCCGGCCGAGCTCGCGAAGCCGCCGGGGTCGACGAAGACCGGGATCGTCGAGGCGCGCAGTTCCGGTGTGCCGACCGCCGCGCGCATCGCCTTGACGACCGCGCCGCGCATGATCTTCGGCATCCCGATCACAGCGAACAGCCGCGCGCGCACCCCGGCCGGCGAGCGAACCAGCGTGTCGAGGTACGGAACCCAGGTCTCGACCTCGGGCCGGTGGTCGAGCGCGAACGCGATCAACGCGACCGTTCGCCCGGCCGCCAGATCGCGCGGAGTGACGAACGGCGTTCCGTCCAAAGCCTCGCCCGAGACAACCGGGAAGCGAGCCGCGTCCATGCGCGGAAGGATACCCGCACCGTGACGGACCCTCTCCACGACCCGCGCAACGCATGACGATCGGCGACGTCGTCGACCCCGTGATGCTGCCGATCGCGTTCGCGATCGCGATGGCGGCCGCGCTGCTGCTGCTGCGCCACGTCGCGCGCCGTTTCCCGACGATTCCGGCCAGGCTCCCGTGGCGCATCAACGCGGACGGCCGCCCGTCGCGTACCTCCTCGCCGAAATGGACCGTCTGGCTGAGCCCGGCCGTCCTCATCGGCGTGCTGCTGCTGCTCGGCGTCATCACCTTCGGCGTCGACCCGCCGCACGAGGCGAAGCGCCTCATCCTCGCGCTCACGTTCATCGTCTGCGCCGAAGCCGCCGCGTTCGCGGCATGGACGATCGACCGGCAGATCGAGATCGCACGCAAGATGACGTACCGCGTCGCGCCGGCGCGTCTGTTTCGGGCCTGTCTGTCGCTGCTGCTGACCGTCGCCGTCCTGCTGTTCGTCGCCGCGCGCCCCTGAGCGCGTGGTCGCTAAAAGACCGGGATGATGTCCTCGGGGCCGATGTCGCCGACGTCGACCCCGTCGAGGTCGAGCTCGGGGATCGCGGGGAACTCGATCCCCCACTCGCCGACGATCGCGCGGACGCGCGCCAGCGCCGTCTTCCAGTTCTCGGCCTGTTCCTCGTAGGTCAGCACGCCGAGGCCCGCGTCGCGCGAGTGCTGCACCAGCACCCGGTGGTTCGGCATGAAGTACTCGGGGATGTCCCAGAACTGGTTCGGCGGCTCCCACAGGATCATGCTGAGGAACACGAAGCCGGCGCGAAGCTGCTTCGTGATCATCGTCTTGTATTCGTCGCTCAGCCCCGGCCAGTCGCGCTCGAGCACGGTCAGGCAGATCGCGAGATGGCGCGCCTCGTCCTGACCGACCTTCTTGAAGAGCTCCTTGAAGACCGGATGCGTCGCCTTCTTCGACATCGTGAAGAACAGCGTCGACGAGGCGACCTCGCCCATCAGGAACGACGTGAACAGAACGCTGAGCGGATACTTCGAGAGCGATGCCGAGTAGCCGCTCCAGTAGCGGCCGCCGTTGTGGTACAGCCAGCCGATGTTGTTCTTCGCCGCCCGCGCGAGATCGCTGGTCGCCTCGAAGTCGAGCGGCCCGCCCGGGACCAGCTTCTGAATCGCGCGCTGGCAGACTTCCTCGTGGTTCATCTCGTCGCGCGTGATCGAGAAGAAGCACTTGCGGATCGGGTCTTCCTGATGCGTCTCGAACGCGTGGATCGTGGCCTTCGCGAACACCGCCGGTCCCGAACCGTCGAAGTTGGCGAGCACCGCATACCAGTACATGATCCCGAGCCGCTGCTCTTCGGTGAAGTCTTCCGCCCGCAGCGTCTCCCACGGAAAGTCCGCCGGGTTCCAGACGTGCCGCTTGGAACGCTCGTAGAGCTCGGCCAGCTTGGGCGTCTCGACCCGCCACTCCATCGGGAAGATGTTGGGCTGCGGCACCTCCGGATACGGCGTGAAGCCGCCGTCCGGGACGACGAGCTGGTTCTGGTCCGGGGCGGTCAGGGCCATGCGGTTCGATCCTCTCCCTACCAAACGGTCGGTCACGACGAGTATACCCGGCGCGCCGGTGGGGATCAACCGGGGAGACCGGGGCCCTGCCGGGAAGCAGACGGGCGGGCGGCCACGACGGGGTGATGCGATGGTGAACGGGATCGACGTATCGGCGTACCAGGAGAACGTCGATTTCCGCGCGGTTCACGCGGCCGGATACTCGTTCGTCTACGCCAAGGCGACCGAGTCGACGGGCTACACCTCGTCGGCGTTCGCGTCGCAATGGGCCGGCGCCGGCGCCGCCGGGATGCTGCGCGGCGGCTACCACTTCTTCGATTTCAACGCCGACGCCGCAACACAGGCGGCGTACTTCCTCTCCGTCTGCCCGCCGGAGAAGGGCGCGCTCCCGCCGATGCTCGATCTCGAACAGACCGACGGCGTCCCGGCGCCGGCGCAGAACGTGCGGAGCGTCGCGACGTTCCTGCATGCGGTGGAGAGCGCGACCGGCGTGCGCTGCATCCTGTACGTGAACTTCCCGTGCTGGTCGGGGTCGCTCGGCGCGACGACCGGCTTCGCGGGCCACCCGCTGTGGGCGCCGTCGTATCTTCTGGGCGTCACGCGGCCGGCGCCCTCCGGCGAGCCGCCGATCCTGCAGCCGCCGGCGCCGCAGATCACGGCGTGGCCGCGCTGGACGTTCTGGCAATACAGCCAGAGCGGCGTCGTCGGCGGGGTCGCGGGAAGCGTCGACCTCGACGTCTTCAACGGCACGCTCGCCGAGCTGCAGGCGCTGCGCCAGAAGTAATCCTCACCGCCGAAAGCGAGTGGGCGAGCGGAGGCACGGTAAGCGTGAACGAGGCGGAGAACGCCTGGGCAGCGTGGAGGCTTCCCCTCGTTTCGCCCAGATCGAACCGGTCGGCGAGTGCAACTTGCGCTGCCGGATGTGCCCCGTGCGGTACCGCGAGGTCACGCACGCGTTCATGGGCTGGGATGCGTACGTGCGCGTCGTCGATCAGCTCCCGCAGCTCAGCGAACTGCATCTGCAAGGGCTCGGGGAGCCGCTGCTCCACCCGCGCTTCTTCGAGATGGTCGAGTACGCCGTCGCGCGCGGCGTCGACGTCTCCGTCAACACGAACCTCACGCTGCTGACCCCCGCGAAAGCCGAGCGCGCGGCGACCTGCGGGCTCTCGGCCGTCTACGTCTCGGTCGACGGCGCGACGGCGGAGACGTACGAGCGAATCCGCGTCGATGCGCGCTTCGCGATCCTCGAGCGCAACGTCGCGCGGCTGCTCGCCGCGCTGGCGCGGCACGGCAGCCCGACGCGCGTCCAGCTCACCGCGGTCGCGATGCGCGACAACCTCGAAGAGCTCGCCGATCTGGTCGAGCTGACGGCGCGCTGGGGCTTGCGCACGCTCTCCGTGCAGCACCTCTGCCACGATTTCGGCGAGTCGACGCTCCCGGTGCAGTACGCGCCGATGCGTGAGTTCGTCGCCGATCAGACGCTGGTCGATCTCGACGAGGGGCGCGTCACGCGCGCGTTCGACGCGGCGCGGGCAGCCGCGGAGCGGCACGGCGTCGCGTTGCGGCTGCCGCGCGTGCGCCCGGTCGAGCATGCGCCGAGCACGCCCGGGCGCTCGCGTTGCGACTGGCCGTGGCGCGGTCCCTACGTCGCGTACGACGGCACGGCGATGCCGTGCTGCATGATCGCGACGCCGGACCGCGGCTCGCTCGGGAACGTCGTTGAGGCCGGCGTGGAAGCGATCTGGAACGGGCCGGCGTACGAAGACTTCCGCGCGCGCCTGAGCTCCGGCGATCCGCCGGAGATCTGCAAATCGTGCAGCGTCTACGCGCGGGTGTTCTAGCGCCACTCGGGCTTCGTCGCTAGCAGAGCTTCTCGGCGACCCGCGCCAACAGCTCGCTCATCGTCGGGTGCAGGTGCGGCATCTCCGCGATCTCGGGCGCCGTCGCGCCGCGGTCGATCAGCGCGATCGCCTCGCCGGCGAGATCGATCGCATCGTCGAGGACGAGCGTGATCCCGACCACGCGCCGGTCGTCCGCGCGCACGAGCATCTTCACGAAGCCCTCGGTCTCGTCCGAGACGAGCGCCTTGCCCACCTCGCTCGCAGGGACCGTCGCGACGCGCACGCCGATCCCGCGCTCGCGGCACTGCCGCTCGGTGAGCCCGGCGACGGCGACCTGCGGCTGCGTGTACAGCGCGTGCGCCTCCCAGCGCTCCCAGTCCGCCTCAGCCGGCTGCGCGGCGAACGCGTTCCTCGCGGCGAGCCGTCCCGCATACGCGGCGCTGTGCACGAGGGAGCGGCGTCCCAGCGCGTCACCCGCGGCGTAGACGCGCTCGTTGGAGACGCTGCGCAGCGTCGCGTCGACGACGATCCCGCGCGCGCGGTCGCCCTCGATCCCGCCGGGACCGAGATCGAGGCGCTCGACGCGCGGGCGCCGGTTGGTCGCGAGCAGCACGACGTCGGCGCGCGCGCCGTGCGCCCCGCGCGCCGTTTCGGCGAAGAGCACGGCGACGTCGCCGTCGCGCTGCGCGCGCCGCACGTCGGCGTCGACCACGACCTCGACGCCGTCGCGCTCGAGCGCCGCCCGCACCGCTGCGCCGACGTCCGGGTCGTCGGCGCGCAAGAGCTCCGGGGCGTCCTGGAAGAGCGTGACGCGCGTCCCGAGCCGGGCGAAGAATTGCGCGAAGGCGCATCCGATCGGTCCGCCGCCGATCACCGCGACCGCGTTCGGCGCGCTCGTCATCTCCAGCACGCCGGTGCTCGTCATCACCGGAATCGTCTCCAGCCCCTCGATCGCCGGCGGGACCACCTCGGCGCCGGTCGCGATCACGAACCGGTCGGCGGTGATGCCGCGCTCGGCGACCTCGATCGTGTCGGGCGCGACGAAGCGAGCGTCGCCGCGCGCCAGCGGGTACGCATCGAGCTCGTGCAGCCGGTCCTCCGCGAAGTAGTCGACCAGCGCGCGCTTGCGGCGGATGATCGCGGGCAGGTCGAGGTGCATCGCTCCGGTCCGCACGCCGACGTCGCGTGCCTTCTCGACGGCGCCCTCGTACTGCGCCGCCGCGAGCACCGCTTTCGCCGGCATGCAGCCGCGCAGGATGCACGTGCCGCCCAGCTCCTCGGAGCCGGTGACCAGGACGACGTCCCGTCCCGCCGACCGCGCCTCCTCGGCCGCAGCGAATCCCGCCGTCCCCGCGCCGATGACGCAGAGCTCATGCCGCTCCAGTCTCATCCCGGCCTCCGTACCCACCCCACCGGTGAGAAGGCGAATCGAACAGGTGTTCGATTGGCCGAGCCCGAAGCCGCCGCGTCCGATGAAAGCAGCAGACCGTTTCCAACCCGACGCGGCCGGTCCGCCGTCGAACCTCCACGACGTCCAGCGCTTGATCGAGCGGCTCGACCGCCAGGACCGCGCGATGCTGCGCCCTTGGATCCTGGCCCGCTACGACGTGCGCGGATACCGCACGACCGGCGCCGTCCGAGCGCCCGGGCTGGGGCCGAGGCCATGAGCGCGCTCGCGGCGCCGGCCCCGATCGAGGCCGAGGCCGAAGGCTACGGCGAGCGGCTGCGCCGTTTGCGCGTCGCGTCCCGGCTGAGCTGTGCGCAGCTCGCGCACCGCGTCGGCGTCACCGAGGGCGCCATCCGTCAGATGGAGAGCGGTCAGACCAAGATGGCCAGCTTCATCGTCGGCTTACGCCTCGCCAAAGAGCTCGGCACCGACCCGTGGTACCTTGCGAAGGGAGTCCCGTCGGACGAATGGGCCGGCGGCAACGGCGACGCGCTGGCGCTGCGCGTCGCCGCGCTGGAGCAGAACATCGCCTCGCTGCTCGACCGCGTCACCGCGTGATGATCCCGTCGAACGCGATGGCGACGAGGGCGTCCGCGATCGCGGTGCGGCTCAGCGAACCGCTGCGATACCACTCGACGACCGAGTTGGACATCCCGAAGATCAGGCGCGCGACCAGGCGCGGCTCGAGATCGGCGCGCACGTCGCCGTCGCGCTGCGCGTCGGAGATGATCGAAGTGACGAACCGGTCGAACGCGCGCCGGCGCTCCACCGCGTCGCGCTCGCTCCGCGAGTGCCCGTGGACGCGCGTCAGCACGGTGAGCTCGGGCAAGAGGTTCAGCGTCGTCTCGGCGACGCGCGCTACGAGGTGGCGGAGCCGGTCGATCGCGCGCCCCTCACGCGCGCCGGGCTCCTCGGTCAGCCCGAACAGCGCGTCGAGCGCCCGTCCCAGCCCGCGCTCGAGCAGCGCCTCCTTCCCGCTCACGTGGTGGTAGATCGACGCCTTAGTGATCCCGGCCGCGCGCGCGACGTCGTCCATCGACGCACCGTCGTAGCCCCGCTCCGCGAAGACGCGCAGCGCCACGTCGGTGAGCGAGTCGATGTCGTACGGCTTCCGCGGCTCCATCGGGTCAGCGCCGGCGGCCGGGTGTGCCGGCGACCGGCTGCGCCGCGTGCAGGGGGCTCCGCATCGCGGCGGCACTTCCGAACGGGCGACGCCGTTCCCCGCCCGACCGCTCGGTAGGGGCGCAAGAGCCTGTGCGGAAGCGATCCGAGCGATGGCGATCGGCACACGCCCCGGCACCGAGCTCTCCCGCGAGCAGCTCCTGAAGCTCTACCGTGACATGCTCACGCAGCGCTCGGTCGACACGCGCGGCTTTCAGCTCAACCGGCAAGGCAAGATCGGGATCGCGATGGGCTCCGAAGGCCACGAAGCGGTTCAGGCCGGGACGGGGCTCGCCTTCGAGCCCGGCAAGGATCTGCTCTACCCGTACTACCGGAATACCGGGATCATCCTCGCCTGCGGGTTCCCGCTGGTCGACCTCTTCCGCTCGCAGCTCGCGCGCGCGCGGGACACCACCGGCGGCCGCTCGATCATCAACCACGTCACTGCGAAGAAGCTGGGAATCGCGTCGATCTCCTCGATCATCGCGGCGCAGTGCACGCATGCGGTCGGCGCGGCGTGGGCGATCAAGCGCAGCGGCGTCGCCGGCCGCGTCGTCTTCTGCCAGTTCGGCGAGGGCGCGACCTCACAAGGCGAGTGGCACGAGGCGCTGAACTTCGCGGCGGTCCACGCGCTGCCCGTGCTGTTCCTGTGCGAGAACAACCAATGGGCGATCTCGACGCACATCAGCAAGCAGATGCGCGTCGACACGGTCGCCGCGCGCGCCGCGGGCTACGGGATGCGCGGCGTGACGTGCGACGGCTTCGACCCGGTCGCGGTCTACGCGACGGTGCGCGACGCGCGCGCGCATGCCACGGCGGGAAACGGCCCGGTTCTCGTCGAGTCGAAGTGCTACCGGTTTCTGTCGCACACGACGGACGACGACGACCGCACCTACCGCACCCGAGACCAGGTCGCCGAACACCGTCCGAACGACCCCGTGCCGAAGTTCGAGCAGGCGCTGATCGCGCGCGGCGTGCTGACCGAAGACGAGGCGAAGGCCGTGAAGCGCGAGATCACCGAGCTGGTCAACCGCACGACCGACGAGGTTGAAGCGGAGCCGTATCCCGACGCGCAGTCGCTCTACGGAAACGTCTACGCCGGCCCGGACGACGCCTGGGTGGTATAATGCGCCCATGAGCAGTCCGCCGTTCCGGGTCGCGACGCCCGGCGAACGGGCGTACTACGAAACGACCCTCTATCCGCTGCAGAACCGGATTCTCTCCGTGGTCGCAACGTACGGCGAGGCGCTGGTCCTCACCGGCGGCACCGCGCTCGCGCGGCTCTACCTGCATCACCGCTACTCCGACGACCTGGACTTCTTCACGGCCGAGGGTCATGCCGGGGTGCTCGGTCGCGACCTCGCAAACCGGCTGACGCGAGAAGGCTTTGAGGTGCAGCCCGTCACCGAGTCGGTCGCGTTCACGCGCATGATGGTCGGCGACGGGACGCTGCGCATCCAGGTCGACGTCGCCCCCGATAGTCCGCGCGTAGAACCGGCGGCTCCGTCAGCGCTCGGCGCGCACGCGCACGCGCTGCGCGACATCGCGGCAAACAAGATCGCCGCCTTCGAGGACCGTTCCGAGGTCAAGGACGCGGTCGATCTCTATCATCTGACGCGGCGCTTCGCGTGGGACGCCCTGTTCGCCGACGCCGAGCGAAAGCGCGTCCCGATCGCCTACGAGGATCTCCAGCACTTCCTCGCGACGCCGTTGCGCGGCTCGGCGCTGCTCACCGAGCCGATCGCCGAGGGCGACTTCGCCGCGTTCGTCGCGGATCTGCGCGCCAACGCTTCGGCGGAGATCAAAAGGAAAGTCGCTGAGTACCGCGACAGGCTCGATTCGATCGCGTCGGATCTCTTGTGGGACACGCCCCGCGAGCTGCGGACGATCAACGACCGCACGCGCGACGTCCTCGCGCGGCGCGCCGCGCAGCTCCCGCTTCCGCAGCGCATCGTGCTGCTCGAGGCGCTCGCAGCCTGACGCGTCATCCCGGCGGTGCGGGCGGGATGAAGCCCGCGTCGCGCTCCGCTTGGAGCTGACCGCGCTCGGTGTAGAGCCGCAGCTCGGCGATGTCGCGCGGAAAGAGCAGGCCCAGCGCCCAGTCGAGCGCCACGCGCACCTGGCGGTCGAGCCCCGGGAGGCGCAGCAGGTAGTATCCGCGCCAGAGGAACCATGCGAGGAAGCCGGTGAGCACGAAACCGCCCGGAAGCTGCGCGACGCCGCGCCGCGCGCCGAGCGAGGCCATCGTGCCGAGCGAACGATAGCGAAACGGGCTGGTCGGCTTCCCGCGCAGCGTCGCCACGATGTTGTCGGCGAGCGACGGCCCTTCGCGAATCGCGTGCTGCGCCGTCGCCGGATACCAGGCGTCGCGGTCTTTCTGATCGGGGTCCGGCTTCGCCGGGATCCACGCGCAGTCGCCGATCGCCCAGACGCCCGGCGCCCCGATCGCCGACATGTCGGCGTTCACCAGCACGCCGCCGTTGCGCGCGTGCTCGACGCCCGGCAGATCGCGCAGCACGGGCGACGGGCGGACGCCCGCGCTCCACACGACGGTCGAGCACGGCACCACGCGGCCCGACTGCAGCGCGATCCCGTGCTCGTCGACGCGCGTGACCCCGTCGCCGATGATCAGCTCGACCTTCCGGCGCGTGAGGTTCTTCGTCGTGTACGCGCCCATCTTCGGCGGCAGGTCGGGGAGCAGCGACTTCCCCGCCTCGATCATCACCATGCGCACGTCGGCGAGGCTGAGTGCCCGGTAGAACGGAACGATCGAGCGGAAGAAGTCGACGAGCTCACCGGCGCACTCGCAGCCGGTGTAGCCGCCGCCGACGACGGTGAAGGTGAGCAGCCGCTCCCGCGCCGGTCCGGGCGGCGTCACCACGGCTTGCTCGAGCGCCGCGATGACGCGGTTGCGCAGCGTCTCGGCGTCCTCGAGCGTCTTGAGCGGTACGGTGTGCTCGGCGACGCCCTCGATCCCGAAGGTCGACGTGACCGAGCCCATCGCCAGCACGAGGTGGTCGTACTCCAGCCGCGTCACGTCGCCGGTGATCGGGTGACGCGCCTCGACGCGCCGCCCCGCGAGGTCGATCGCGGAGATCTCGCCCAGCACGAACGTCGTGCGGCGGAGCTGCGCGCGCACCGGCGTCGCGACGTGACGCGGCTCGAGACCGCCCGAGCTGACCTCCGGAAGCATCGGCGTGAACAGCGTGAAATTGTCGCGGCTGACCAGCGCGATCTCGGCTTCACCGCGTCGCAGCTTCTTCTCGAGCCGCCGCGCGACCGCGACGCCGGCGAACCCGCCGCCCAAGACGACGATCCTCGTCATGGACGGCGAGGTTCTCGATCACGTGCGGATACTCCGTGACCGAGGACGCCACACGGCCCGGCTCACGGTCGTACACCCGTCCACGGCGTCACCCATGGATGCCATGTCAGGAGGAGAACTGCGCAGACGAGCGCCACGAGGAGCAGCCAGAGCAGCGCGTTCACGAGCCTAGGCATGCGCCGCTTCGCGAATCGTGCCGGCGCGCTTCACGATCTCCGCCGCGCGCGCGGCATAGCGGGGAGCGCCGCCGACATCGCCGGGGACGCGCTCGCCGTGCCGCGTGACGACGTACCAGACCAGCATCGCCGCACGCCGCAGCATCGCCTCCGGAACGAGCTCACGCTCGGCCGGTGCGAGCGGTGCTTCCGCGGCGTAGGCGCGCACCAGCGGGCCGATCCGGTCGAGGTCGAGCGGCGCGTCGTCGCCGGCGCGCGCGAACTCGTCGAGCAGCGTTCCGAGGTCGTACACGCGCTCGGTCTCGTGCGCGAAGTCGAAGTCGATCAAGGCACGGACCTCGCCGGCTTCGCCGGTGACGACGTTCCCCGGATTCGGGTCGCCGTGGACGACGACGTGCGGCAGCTCGGCGGCGTGCGGCGCGACGCGCACCGTCGCGCTCGACGTGGCGGTGACGAGCGCGCTCCAATCGAGGGCGCGTGCGATCAGCGGGTCGGCGGCGAAGCGGTTGAAGCGCTCGCGCAGCCACGGCAGCGTCCCCATGAAGCGCGTGCTCCGCATCCCGCCCCCGACGTGGACGTCGCGCATGGTGCGGTGGAAGCGCGCCAGGACGCGCGCCGCGGCGACACCGGTCTCGAGCGCCGTACGCCCCGTCACGCCGTCGACGTACGGAAACACCGCGGCCAGCCCTCCGCCGGCCGCAGTCGCGATCGTTCTGCCGTCCGCGTCGCGGAGCGGCGCGACGACCTCGGTCATGCGCTCCGCGGCGTGCGTCTGGATCGCGTGCTCGAACGCGACCGCGCCGCGCGTCACGTGGAGCCGGCCGTAGCGCCGCACGACGAACCGCCCGGCGCTCGTCTCGATCAGGAACGACGCGTTCGAGTACCCGCCGGTCAGCTCGGCGCTCCGGGCGCCGTCGACCGGAACGCCGAAGCCGGCCGCGACGGCCAGCGCATCGGCGCCGGTCAGCGGAGGCGCGCGATCGCCGCCGCGATGCGCGAGCGGAACCAGTCGCCTGTCGCCGCAGCGTCGGCGGCGCCGAGCGGCTCGCGCGAAGGGCGCAACCGCGCGATGTCCCAGCGTTCGTGATCGCCGCCCGCCCCGAAGTAGCCGTCCTCGACGGCCGCCTCGGCGTGCGTTCGGATCGCCGCGACGGGGATGCCGTAGAACGCCGCGAGCCGCGCCGCGACGTCGCACAGCGCGTCGAGCTGCGGCTCGGTGATCGGATACGGGCCGAAGTCGGCCGGGAGCGCGCCCTGCATCGCGGCGACCGAAAGCCCGATCGCCCACGAGTTGCGGCCCAGCGTATGCGCCGCGTACGGCGTCTGCTCGTCGAGCCGTACGTCTCGCATGTTGTCGCGGAGATCGTGCGTATGGTGGACGAGGACGTCCGCCGGGCCGCTGATGCAGAAGTGATACGCCGGAAAGACCTGCTCGTAGTCGTAGCCGGTCCAGTGCAAGGAGATGCTCCGCAGGTCGCCCTCGGGGAGGTCCGGCCTCCATTCACGGAGGGCGACGGGTCGAGCGAGAACTAGCGCAGGACGATGCACGACGACGACGGGCGGCTCCGGCAGCCTCGGCCGCCCAAGGGACGAGGAGCCGGCGCGGCAGGCGGGATCCTGGTCGGGCTGGGATTGATGGCGGCGAAGTTCAAGGCGTTGCTCGGCGTGCTGTTCGGTCTCAAATGGCTGCTGCTCGCTCCGAAGCTTCTCCTCAGCTTCGGCTCGATCTTCGTCTCGCTGTGGTTCTACGCGCTGCTGTACGGGTGGAAGTTCGGCATCGTGCTGATCCTCCAGATTCTCGTCCATGAGATGGGTCACTATCTGACGTTTCGAAACTTCGGGGTCCCCGCCTCGCTGCCGATGTTCGTGCCGGGGTTCGGCGCCTTCGTGAGCTCGCCGATGAGCGAGGACCCCGCGCGCAACGCGGTCGCGGCGATCATGGGCCCCGTGTTCGGCGTCGCCGCGGCGGCGATCTGCTGGGGGTACGGGCTCACGACCGGCGAGCCGTTCTGGATCGCCGCCGCATACGTCGGCTTCTTCCTGAACCTCTTCAATCTGATCCCGGCGTACCCGTTCGACGGCGGACGGGTCGCCGGCGCGATCGACGGGCGGATCTGGCTGGCCGGCGCGGTGCTGCTGCTCGGATGGATCCTGTACTACCGGGCGTTCAGCGCGTTCACGCTGATCATCGTCGCGTTCGTGCTGATCTCGACGGTCCCGCGCGCGATCCGCGCCTGGCGCGGTGAGATCGACCCGCGCGAGCGCATCGTCTCACCGGTGCAGCGGCTCGTGTTGGCGCTCTCGTATTTCGTGCTCATCGCGGTCGCGCTCGCCGGCGCGGCGGCGACCGTCCACCAGCCCGTCAACGGATGAGCCGCGGCGACGGTTCGGACGACGCCGAACCGGCGGCGCCGGACTTCGCGATGCAGCGCGCGGTCGAGGTGCTCGCCGGGATGTACGAAGCGGCGCGCGCGCGGCAGAACGTGCAGCCGGCGCCGCTCGACCGTCCGGTGGTGCTCGGCGGCGACCGCTTCGTGTTCGCGCTCGGCACCACGACCCGCGCCGGCGTCGAGCGCGCGTTCGGCGTCGCGTTCTCGTACCCCATGCGCGGCTGGCACACGTACGCCGCGCGCGAGAGCGGTGCGCGCTACTTTCTGTCGCTGTTTTATTCCGCCGCGGCGCTGATCGCGCTCGAGTACTATGTTCCGAAGCTCGACCGTGCGCCGAGCCTCGTCGCGCGCGACTACGGATCGTTCCGGCTCACGCCGGGTGACGTCGCGCTCGGCGCCGCGACGAGCTCGCTCGACGCGCGCTACACCGTCGCCTCCGGCGGCCCGGCGCCCGTGATCTACGCCGAAGCGTACGAGGCGCGCTTCCCCGGCGGCGTCGCGTACGTCATGGGAAACGCCGGACGGATCGAACGCTTGGGACTCTACGCTGCGACGTGAGCCGGCGTTCGCCGGCGCGCTGATCGCGATCGTGCTGGCGCTGACGCTGTTCCGGCCGGCGCCGACGACCGGCCCGTTCGCGCGCGATTTCGAGGCGTACTACGCCGCGGGCGCGACCTGGAACGCCGGCGGCGATCCGTGGTCGCGCGCGGTGTGGCGCGTCGAGCGCACGATCCCCGGCGTCGACGCGAGCCGCGACGAGCTGCTCCCGTACGTCGGTCCCGCCGCCGCGCTCCCGCTCTTCGGCGCGCTTGCGCGGCTGCCGCATCGCACGGCGGTCGCGCTGTGGACGATGCTGCTTGCGATCGCGTACGCGGCGATCGTGGCGGCGGCGGCGACGCTGTGCGGCGTGCGGCGGCGCACCGCGCTGCTCGGCGGCGCGCTGCTGGCGATCGCGAGCGGTCCGGGGACGAGCGCGATCGCGCTCGGACAAGCGGCGCTGCTCGCGGCGGCCGGGATCGCCTGGGCGCTGGTCGCGTACGAACGCGGCGCGCTTGCGGGCGGCGCGCTCGCGACGCTGGTCGCCGGGATCCAGCCGAACCTTGCGATCGTGCTGCTGGCGCGCGTGCGGGACCGAACCGCGCTGCTCGGCGCGGCACTCGCCGCGCCGGCGTTCGCCGCGCTCACCTGGTGGGCCGGCGGCGGACCCGGCGGCTTCGCCGCGTACCTCCACCGCCTCGGCGAGCACGGGCGCGCGGAGGGGTTCGACGCGATCCAGCACACGCCGGCGGCGATCGCGTGGGCGTTCGGCGCGCCGGCCGCGACGGCGACGGCGGCCGGCGCCGCGTGCGCGCTGGCTGCGGTCGCAGCGACGGCCGTCGCGATCGCGCGCGCGCGGCTCGGTGCGCGCGACGGAACGCTGCTCGCGATCGCCGCTCTCCCGACGGCGGTCCCGTTCTTCCACGAGCACGACTTCGTCGTCGAGCTGCTGCCTCTCACGGTGCTCGCGCTCTCCGCCGCCGGCCGCGCGCGCGCGCTCGGCGGGATCGCCGCGGTCCTGATCTGCGTCGACTGGCTGGGCATCGCGCAGCGCCCGCCCGCCGCGACGCAGATCGTGCTGCTCGGCTTCGCGGTCGCGTGCGCGTACGCGCTGCTCGCGACGACGCCGCGGATGACCCGCGCCGACGCGGTGCCGTTCGCCGCGCTCGCCGCCGCCGCGGCGCTTGCCGTCCCGCTCGCACGCGCGCACCCCGCGCCCACCTGGCCCGACGCGCTGCCGAGCGGCTTCCGCGCGCCCGCGCTCGCCGACGCGAGCGCCGTGTGGGCTGCGGAGCAGCGCGCGGCCGGTCTCGAAAAGCGCGACCCCGCCTGGGCGACGCTGCGCGCGCTCCCGCTCGCCGGTTGCGTCGTTCTCGGCGTCGGACTCGTCCTGACGCTGAGGAGGCCGCAGCGCGGCTAGATGTCGACGTTCATGAAGTCGTCGAACGGCGTGACCTGATTCGGAGTGAACCCGCGCAGGTCGTCGTTGAACGCGTAGATGTCCTCGGCGATGCTGGTGACGACGACCGGCGCATCCTTGACGATGCCGGCTTGGACCGCGTTCGCGTACGGCTGCCGCTTCGCCGGGTCGTACTCCGTTCTGAACTTCTCCATCGCCGCGGTCACGGCGCGGTCGCAATAGCGCGGGACGTTCTGGCCTTTCGGCGGTACCGTCTTGCAACTGTACAGCAGCGCGAGATCGCCGATCGGGTCGCCGCCCCAGCCGAAGTACACGAAGTCCCACGTGCCGGCGAGGACGATCCCGCCGTCGCTGTACGGCGCGAAGAACTTCGGGCTCGGGTACCGGTGGACCGTGAACGCGACGCCGAGCGTCTTCCAGTTCGCCCGGATCAACTCGATCGTCGAGTCCGCATCCGGCGTCCCGGTCGTGCTCGCGAAGACGTAGTTCATCGCGTGGCCGTTCTTCGCCCGAACACCGTCGGCGCCGGGCTTCCAACCGGCTTCGTCGAGCAGCTTCGCCGCGGCGGCCAGATCGAACCGATCGGTCGGCACCGCTTTGTCGAAGGCCGGATTCGCCGGTGAGACGGGATCGTCCTGAACGATTCCGAGCCCGTGCCGGATCTTCTCCTTGATCTGCACGCGATCCATCCCCATCCGCAGCGCGCGGCGCACCCGCGGGTCGTCGAGCCCCGGGTGCTGGTTCTGGAAGTCGACGTGGTTGAACGTGTAGCTGGGCTGCTTTGTGACCGCGATCCCCCGAAGCGCCTTGACGCGGTCGTAGAACGCCGCCGCGACGGGAGCCCACAGGTCGATCTCGTGCGTCTCGAGCTGCGTCGTCACGGTGTTGCGGTCGGGGACGATTCTGAAGACGACGCGCTGCAGCTTCGGCGCACCGCGGAAGTACAGCGGGTCGGGGACCATCGTGACCGAGTCGCTGCGCTTCCATGACGCGTACTTGAACGGCCCGATCCCGACGGGGAGCGCGTTGTACGCCGCGTGGTTGATGTTCGGAAGCGTGCCGAGCAGATGGACCGGCAGGATGCACGGGTTCGCGCCGGCCGTTCCGAAAAAGGTGCCGGCGTACGCGGCGTACCGCCTCGTGAGGTGATACGCGACGGTGTACTTGTCGGGCTCGTCGATCTTCGCGATCAGGTTCCAGCCCTCGCGGCTCACCTCGTTGTTTGCGGGGTTCAGCACGGTCTTGGTCGAGAACACGACGTCGTCGGCGGTGAAGGGGACGCCGTCGGCCCACTTCGCGTCCTTCCGCAGGTGATACGTGATCGTCAGGCCGTCCTTGCTGATCCCGCCGTTCGCCTCGGTGGGGACGCTCGTCGCCAGCTCGGGGACCGGCCGGTTCTCGCGGTCGAACCGCACGAGCCAGGCCATCGTCAAGGACGACATGTACGAGAGGACCGTCTGCTGGCTGAGATGCGGGTTGAGGCCGACGATGTCTTCGGCCGTGGCGTACCGTAGCACGTGCGGCACGGTGTACGGATGCCGGCCGGCCGCGCCGCCGCCGGCGGCCGCCCCGGAGCCTGACGGCGGCGCCTGCGCCACGCGCGTGCAGCCGGCCAGCACGAGAGCGATCGCCGCGGCGGTGACGGCTCTCACGCTAGATGTCGACGTTCATGAAGTCGTCGAACGGCGTCGTGTTGTTGGGCTTCCACCCGGTCAGGTCGCTGTTGTAGGCGTGGATGTCTTCGGAGATCGCCGTCACGAAGTAGGGCGTGTCGTCGACGATCATCGGAACTTCTTTAGCGATGATCGCCCTGCGCTTCGCCTCGTCGTAGGTGAGCTTCTGCTGCTCGAGGAGCGGACGCAGCACCGGATCGCAGAAGCGCGACACGTTCTGCCCGTCGGGGGGGAACAGCGTGCACGAGTTCTCCGGGTTGAGGTCGGCGTCCGGCGTGAGCTGCCATGCGAAGGCGGTCACGTCGAACTTCCCGCCATAGACGATCCCGCCGGTGACCTGGAAGAAGAGCGCCGAGCTGTAGTGCTTCACGGTCAGTCCGACGCCGATCTGCTGCCACATCGTGCGCAGCTGCTCGATGCGCGCGTCGGCGTCCTGGCTCCCCGAGACCGCGCCGAACTCGAGGTTGAGCGCCACGCCGTTCTTCGCGCGTATCCCGTTCGGCCCGCGTTTCCAACCGGCCGCGTCGAGCATCGCGTTCGCCTTGGCCGGGTCGTAGGGAATCATCGGGACGTCGACGTGCAGCGTGCTCGCGGGCGTGATCGGGCTCTCTTGCAGGATGCCGATCCCGTGGCTGATCTTCGCGCGGAGCAGCGCGCGGTCGGTCGCCAGGCGGATCGCTTGCCGCACGACCTTCTCCTTCAAGGCGGGGCGCTGCGTGTTGAACGTCACGTGGTTGTAGAGATAGCTCGGCCCGCGGACGTGCGCGATGTTCGGCAGCGTGGTGACCTGAGCGGCGTACGCGGCGGGGACGAAGGTCCACATGTCGACCTCGCCGGTCCGCATCTGCGTCGCGAGCGTGTTGCGGTCCGGGATGATCTTGTAGACGACCCGGCGGATCTTCGGCATCCCGCGCCAGTAGTTCGGATTCGCCTCCAGCGTGATGTGATCGCCGCGCACCCACTCGACGTAGCGGAACGGACCGATCCCGATCGGCTTGCTGTTGTACGGCGCGGTGTTGATGTTCGGCAGGTTCCCGAGGATGTGCTTGGGCAGGATGCACGGGTTCGCACCGGCCGATCCGAAGAAGCTCGGGAGATAGCCCGAGTACGGCCGCTTGAGATGGTACACGACCGTGTACTTGTCGGGCTCGTCGATCTTCGCGATCAGGTCCCACCCGTCGCGTCCGACCTCGTTGTTCTTCGGGTTGTTGACGGCGTTGGTCGAGAAGACGACGTCGTCACCGTCGAACGGCTCGCCGTCCGACCACTTCACGCCCTGGCGCAGGTGCCACGTGATCGTCTTGCCGTCCTTGCTGATCCCGCCGTTCGCTTCCGTCGGCACCTCGGTGGCGAGCTCCGGCGTCGGCCGGTTGTCGGCGCCGTAGCGCACCAGGTACGCCATCGTGAGCTGGTTGAGGTTGCCCAGGATCAGCGAGGTCGAGAGGTGCGGGTTGAGGTTGTCGTAGTCTTGCGTGTCGCCGATCCGCAGCTCGTGCGGGATCGTGTAGGCGTTCTTTCGTCCTTCCGTCCCGCCGGCCGGAGCGCTCCCCCCGCCGGCGTTCGTCGCCGTCTGGACTTTGGTGCAGCCGGCCAGCAGCAGCGCGGCAAGCAGGACGCCGAGAACTCTCTTCACGATCTCCCTTTCCTCAGATGTCGGCTTCGACGAGGTCGTCGAACGCGGTGGCTTGGTTCGGGTTGAAGCCGTGCAGGTCGTCGCTGAACGCGTACACGTCCTCGCGGACGTCGAGGACGATCGTCGGGACGTCCTTGACGATCTCGAGCTGGAAGGTGCGCGAGGCCGCGCGCTGGGCCGCCGGGTCGTACGTCATCCGCAGCGTCCGCAGCGCCCGGTCGGCGACGGCGCTGCAATAGCGGTGGACGTTCTGGCCGCGCGGCGGGACGCGATCGCACGCGAAGATGTTCGTCTGGTCGCCGTTCGGCGGGAGCACCCAGCCGAAGAACGCGACGTCGAACTTCCCGTTGTAGAGGATCCCGCCGGTGGCGTACGGGGCGAACAGCAGCGGCGAGGGATAGCGCTTGACCTCGAACCGCGCGCCGGCTTGCGACCAGGTCGAGCGAACCTGCTCGACGATCGCGTCGGTGTCGGCGTTTCCGGTCGCCATCGCGACGGTGAAGTCGAGCCGCACCCCGCCCTTCGCGCGAATCCCGTCGGCGCCGCGTTTCCAGCCCGCCGCATCGAGCAGCCGGTTCGCTCCGGCGACGTCGTACGGAACGCGCGGGACGTCGATGTGGAACGGGTGCCCCGGACCGAGCGGAGTCTCTTGCAGGATACCGACGCCGTGCCGGATCTTCTCGCGGATCGTCGCCCGGTCGATCGCCATGCGGAGCGCGCGGCGCACGACCGGATCGCGCACGGCCGCGTGCTGCAGCTCGAAGTCGAGGTGGTTGTAGCCGTACGAAGCCTGCCGGATCGTCGCGACCCCGGGGAGCGCACGGGCGCGGTCGTAGTAGGCCGCCGGCACGTTCGCCCACATGTCGATCTCGTGCGTGGTGAGCTGCGTCAGCGTCGTGTTGCGGTCGGGGATGATCTTGAAGATGACCTTCTGCAGCTTCGGCTTGCGGCCGAAGTAGAGCGGGTCGGGGACGAGCTCGACGCTGTCGCCGCGCTTCCACGATGCGTACTTGAAGGGACCGATCCCGACCGGGAGCGCGTTGTACGGCGCGTCGTTGATGTTCGGCAGCCCGTCGAGGATGTGCTTGGGAAGGATGCACGCGTTGGCGCCGCCGGAACTGAAGAAGTTGATGTAAAACCCGCTGTACGGCTCCTTCAGGTGGAACACCACGGTATACTTGTCGGGCGTGTCGACGTGGTCGATCCTGTCGAAGCCGAGGTGGTTCCCTTCGTTGTTCGCCGGGTTGAGCACGACGCCGACCGAGAACTTCACGTCGTCGGCGGTGAACGGCACGCCGTCCGACCACTTCGCGTCACGGCGCAAGTGGTAGACGATCGTCTTCCCGTCGGCGGAGACGCCGTGGTTGCGCAGCGAGGGCACCTCGGTCGCCAGCTCGGGGACCGGATCGTTGCGGCGGTCGTACTTCACGAGCCACGCCATGGTGTTCGAGCTCATGTACGAGACGGTGAGCTGCTGAACGAGGTGCGGGTTGAGCCCGACGATGTCCTCACCGGTCGCGTACCGCAGGACGTGCGGGATCGTGTAGGGATGACGTGCGGCCCGCGGCGCCTGCGCGGCGCCGGCGGCGGGGAGCAGCGCCGCGCACGCCGCCAGCCCGAGCGCGGCGCGCCGCGCGCTCAGTAGTGGTACTCCCACGTGTCCCAGAACGGCGTCAGGATGACGGGCGTCGCGGTAAACGCCTTCAGGTCGCTCGGATATGTGATCACGAACTTGCGGAACCAGAGGATGATCGACGGATCGTCCTTTGCGAACTCTTGCTGCACGATACGGTAATCGGCGACTTGCCGCTTCGGATCGACCGTGCCGTTCGCGTCGTCCATCGCCGCGGTCGCGCGCGCGTTGTCCCAGCGCGGGTAGTTCTGCCCGTGCGGCGGCATGAAGTGCGCCGAGTAGATGGCGCTCTGGTCGACCTCGGCGGCGCCCGCCCATGCGTACATCCCGACGTCGTACTTTCCGCCGGCGAGCACCCCGTTCACGGTCTGGTCGAAGAACAGCACCGAGGGGAAGTTCTTCACCTCGGTGTCGGCCCCGATCGCGCGCCAGTACACCTGCGCCTGCGCCTGGATCAAGTGCGCGGTGGTCGACTCGGCGGTCGCGGCGAGCTGGAACGCGAGACGCTGGCCGTTCTTGACGCGGATCCCGTCGGCGCCCGGCACCCACCCGGCCTCGTCGAGCAGCGCCTTCGCCTTCGCCGGGTCGTACGGGTACTTCATGACCGACGCGTCGTACGCGTCCTTGTAGAGCGTCGGATCGAGGAACGTGTCGGACAGCTCGCCGAGGTTGCGCTGGATCTTGCTCAGCATGGTGCCGCGGTCGAGCGCGTAGGTCAGCGCGCGACGTACCCGCACGTCCTGGAAGAGCGGGCGCTTCAGGTTGAAGTCCAGGTGGTCGAACAGGTAGACCACGGGCGCGATCGTCGTGATCCCCTGCAGTCCGCTCAGCCGCTGGTATTGCGCCGCCGGCAGATTCCAGCCGATGTCGACCTCGTGCGTCTGCACCTGCGTGGTGAGGGTGTTGCCGTCGGGGACGATCTTGTAGACGATCTCGCCGATCTTCGGCTTGCCCAGGAAATAGTCGGGGTTCGCTTCCAGCCGGATCTGGCTGCCGCGGTCCCATGAGACGAACTTGTACGGTCCGCTGCCGACGGGCGCGGCGTTGAACGGCGCGTTGTTCATCGAGCCCTTGTCGTCGTTGTACTTGTCGATCAGGTGCGCCGGCAGGATCGGCGAGTTGCCGTTGACGCCCCAGAGCTGCTGCAGGAACCACGCGTAGACGCGCTTCATGTGGACGACCGCGACGTAGGGATCGCTGCAGTCGATCTCTTTGATCGCATCCCAGCCGACCGTCGTGTCGATGATGTTCTTCGGATTGACCATCATCTTCCAGGTGGAGCGCAGGTCGGCGCAGGTCAGCTCGCCCTGCCCGTCGTGCCACTTGATCCCGTGGCGCAGCTTGTAGGTCAGCGTCAGCCCGTCTTTCGAGACGTCGCCGTTCTCGATCGTCGGGATCTCGCTCAGCGCGTCGGGGACCGGCTTGGCGTGGTCGTCGTACCGCACCGCGTACGAGTACAAGAACGCCGAGAGCTCCAGCGTCGGCGTCGCCGAGGCGAAGGCGGGGTTGAGACTCTTCGGGTCTGAGGTCGTCGAGAGCACGAGCCGGTCACGGTGACCGCCGGCCGGCGCCGCGCCGCCCCCCGCGTTCGTCGTCTCGCCGATCTTCGTGCACCCGCCGAGCAGCAGCGCCGCGCTCAGCGCCGCGGTGAGGAGTCGTCGGTTCATCAGCGCATCGTCTCCGGGTCGAGCCCGTGCTTGGTGCAGAATGCGAGATACGCGTCCGGCGCGATCTCCGAGGGCTTGATCTCGCTGCGGCCGCCCCAGAACACGTTGGTGTAGCCGAAGCCGATCCCCGCCTCGCGGAGGTGCGCGTCGATCGCCGCCTTGTGCGCGAGCACCGTCTCTTTCTCGGTGCCGTGCGCGACGCCCATCACGTTCACGTTGCGGAACTCGGGGCCACCCTCACGCCAGTACGCGTGCGTCATGACGTAGTGCCGACCCACCTCGCGGCCGGCGTCGATCTCGCGGCCGGGCGGGACCTGCCAGTGGAACAGCGCGTTGTAGCGGGTCACGCTGCGTCCGCCCGCGTTGGCGTTCGGTTTCACGTGCTCGAGGAACGTCGAGAAGCGCCCGATCACGCCGCGCGCGTTGAGCGCTTTGCCGACTCGCTCGAGCTCGGCGAGGGACACCCCCGCCTCCCGTGCACGGCGCGCCCACACGTCGCGGACGATCTCGTCGGGCTCCAGCTCGCGCTTGATCGCGGTCAGCACCCGCCACTCGAGCGCGTCCAGCTCGACCAGGCGGGTGTCTTTCACCTCCGCCGGAACGTCCGCGCGCGCGCCCGGCTCGAGGCCGCGGCGCCGCACGTGTCCGACGCCGAGCGCGAAGAGCCGCTTGGCGGGCATCAACCGGTGCGCCTCGGCGCCGACGGTCCGCGCCAGGAACGCGGCATGCTTCTCCAGCGAGAAACCCTGTGGCACTTTCAGCGTCGTCCA
Organism: Candidatus Elarobacter sp.; assembly: GCA_036402855.1. Lineage (GTDB taxonomy): Bacteria > Vulcanimicrobiota > Vulcanimicrobiia > Vulcanimicrobiales > Vulcanimicrobiaceae > Vulcanimicrobium. Next base: position 23,177 of record DASWSC010000155.1, read on the forward strand.
CAGGCGGTAGTTCGAACCGGCGGTCGCGCCGTCGGTCGAGCGGATGACGACGTGCCCGGAGAACGGGTCCTCGCCGAACATCCACGCGAACGCATCGTCGAGCCGCTCCGCCGGGACCTGCCACGCGCACAGCGCACCGGCCGCGAGGTTCGTCGCCATCAGCGTCTGCCGGACGCGGCGGATCGTCCCGGCGCGCAGCATCGCGACGATCCGCTCCATCACCGTCGCCGGTTCGATCCCGGTACGCTCGGCGATCTCGCCGAAGGGATCGAGTTGAAAACCCTCGAGGCGATCCTCGCTCACCGCGAGGATCGCTGCGTTGGCCGGATCGTCGATCCAGACCGGTAGGGTCGGAGTCATATCACCGGGGACTTCACCCGGCGGCGTTCGCGCCCTCCGCGAAGAGCAGCGCCTGCTCCGCTTGCCGCACCGTGTACACCGCGGTCACTTCGTCGGTGAGCGCCTGCGTCAGGCCGACCTGCGCGTTGAGCAGCAGCGGCAGCGTCGTGACGCCGGCGCGGTACTGCGCCTGCGTCGACTGCAGCACTTGCTGCGCCTTGCTGAGCTCGGCATTCGTCTGGTCGAGCGCGGCGTACGCCGCGACGAGATTCACCAGCGCCTGCCGCACGTTGAGGGTCACGCCCTGCTGCGCGAGCGCGAGCTGGGCGACGCCGCGGTCGAGCTGGCCCTGCGCCTG
>DASWSC010000156.1:0-4569 GCA_036402855.1 Candidatus Elarobacter sp.
TCGTGGACGCCGGCGAGCGCCGCGGTCGCGAGCGCCATCAGCGGGACGGCGAGCAGCGCCGGAAGCTTGCGCGCGATCATCAAGCCCGCGAGCAGCAGGAAGACGGCGACGATCGCGACGCCGCTCAGCGGGCCGATGACATCACCTCGTCCCACGGCGGGACGACGCCGTGCCGCAGGTAGTCCTCGCGGGTCACCCGGTCGATGCGGTCGGCGCAGCGCTGCGCGTCGTCCTCGGCGACCCGGTAGTGCGCCCGCATCCGCTCGAGCCCGGGCGGCGTGCTCTCGGAACGCCACGCCGTCTCGTACAGCGGCGCCAGATCGGCGATCCCGTTGCGCAGCTCCCAGCACAGGTATTTCGCGACGTTCAGACTTCGGTAGACCTGCGAGACCTCGGGCTTCGTCGCGTGCGCGCGCGCGTCGTCGTAGTACTCGCGCGCTTCGCGGCCGATCTGCAGCCGGCGCCCGAGCTGGTCGTAGCGCAGCGCGCCGAGACGCATCGCGGCGGCGGCCTCCGCGTGCAGCGGCGGATGCGCGGTCCACAGATGCGCCAGCACCGCCTCCGCGCGGGTGCGCAGCCCGGTGAGGTCGAGCGCTCGCGCGCGCGCCTGCAGCGCCGGGTCGAACGGGTCGCGCCAGAACAGGTGATCCGGCGGATCGGAGGGCGTGGTGCGGATCAGCGGCCGCATCGCCTGCAGCGCGTCGAGGTCGCTCGCGTACGCCGCATCGTCGGTGCCGAAGAAGGCGCGGGCGAAGCTGCGATGCCATCCGGCGTCGTCGACGGGCGTCTGCTGCCACGCCGTCGCCGCGGCGTACGCCAGCGCCGGCCACGTCGCCTCGAACAGCGTCTCGCCGTCGTCGTGCCAGACGGTCATGAACATGCCGAGCATCCCGCGCGTCCGCTTCGCCTCGGCGGCGAAGCGCGCGACGTTCGTATAGGACGTCGCGAGGTCCGGGTACAGCTCGTTGAAGTTCGCGGCGCTCGGCGAGATCATCTGATCGAACCCGGCGTTCGCGATCGTATCGAGGTACGGCTTGTACGTCGGCTCGACGCCGTAGTGAAACGCGACGATGACGACGTTCTTCGGCAGCAGCGGAAGAATCGAGCGATCCTGCTGCACCGCGTCGTCCCAGATCATCGGACGCGTCGCGCCGTCGCCGAGGTACGCGGCGACGCGCTTGACGTGCTCGGCGAAGGCCTGCGCGGTGCGTGGCGTCCGGCCGCGTCCGAGGTCGAGCGGCTCGTCGGCGCCGAGATGCACGAACGGCGCCGGGGCGGCCGCGGCGACCGCGCTCTTCACGAGCGGTTCGAGATAGCGATACGTCGCGGCGTCGCTCTCGGCGACGAGATACCCGTGCGGGAGCTCGGCGAGCGGCGCGAGCGACTCCCACTTCAGCGACTCGTGCATGTGCGCGAACGTCTGCTGCTCGGGGATCAGCGCGACGTGGAAGCGGCGCGCGTAGACGGCCAGCTCGTGGAGCTCCGCGGCGGTCCACCCGCTCGGGGAGGCGACGTACGGCGCGCGCGCGTCGGCGAGCACCTGCTCCATGTACGGCGACCAGCCGTTGATCTTCAACGATGCCAGCGTCCGAATGCGGCGGCGCGCGTACTCGGCCGTCGGAAACGGACCCCGCGAGACGTCGTCCGAGACGATGCGCCAGCGCATCGCCGGAGCGTCGCCGATGTGGACGCACGAAGCGATCCAGTGCCCTTCGCGGCGCTCGGGAAGCTGCGCCAGCGTCATCATCCCGTCGAACAGGTCGTCGGCGGTCCCGCCCACGATCGCGATCCCGATCTCGCCGGCGGTGAGCACGTAGCCGTGAACCGACGGCTCGCGGTGGAGCACGACGTTCGGTCCGGTCTTCGTCGTCCCGCGGACCGGCGGCGGGATCCCGAGCGCGGTCCAGCGCTCCGCGAGGAGCTCGAACCCGCCGGGATCGACGTCGCCGGAGACCGAGACGGAACGGTCGAGCGCGAGCGGTTTCGGACACATCGCGGCGGGCAGCGGCGAGATCGACGCGGGTGCCGGGACGAAGGCGGGCTCCGCCGAGGCGGCGGCTCCGCACAGCAAGAGGATCACCGCGACGAGGAACCACCGCACGCCGCGCGCTACACCGGCGCGTGCGCCGTCTCCTCGCCGCCGTCCTCGCCGCCACGCTCGCCGGCGGCTCCGACGAGGATGTCGTGGAGCGCCTTCACGTGCGCTTCGAGGCGGCGAACCTCGCGGGCACGTCGTGCCGGGACGCCATCTCGCGCCATCTCGAGCCCGGCGAAGCGGCGATCCACTTCCAGTACCATGTGAGCGGTGAGCCGGTCCGCGGTTCGGAGCGGTACACCGGGCGCGTGACGTTCTCGCTCGGTGACGTGGTCATCATCACGCCGGCCTCGATCACGTGGCCGCACATGACCGAGCTCGACCGCGAGCACGTCGAAGCGCTGCGGCGCGCGATCTACCATCACGAGGTCGGGCACGTCCGCGTCGCGGAGGCTCTGCGCGACGAGCTCAACGCGCGGCCGCCGATCGTCGCGCCCGACGCCTTCGCCTTTCGCGCCGCGGCCGATGCGCTCGGCCGCGAAGGCTTCGATCGGTTCAACCACGACGAGCGCGCGTACGACGATCTCACCGACCACGGCCGCAAGCAGCACGCCGCACCCGGCGTTCTCGCCGGCCCCGACACCGCGATCGTCTGCCGCTGACGTTCGCAGGGAGCTTCCCCGCCCGGACGAAGCGACGGCCATGGCGCTCAGCCCGATCGACATCGCCGTCATCGTCGCGTTCTTCGCGATCAACCTCGGGATCGGGCTCTGGTACGCCCGCGGCAGCGGGAAGAACATCGGCGAGTACTTTCTCTCCGGCCGCAGCGCGCCGTGGTGGCTGGCCGGAACGTCGATGGTCGCGACGACCTTCGCCGTCGACACGCCGCTCGCGGTCACCGGGTTCGTCGCGAAGAACGGGATCGCCGGGAACTGGCTGTGGTGGAACATGGCGGCCAGCGGGATCCTCACCGTCTTCTTCTTCGCCGCGCTGTGGCGCCGTTCGGGCGTGCTGACCGACGTCGAGTTCATCGAGCTGCGCTACGGGGGGAAACCGGCGTCGTGGCTGCGCGGCGTGCGCGCGGTCTACCAGGGCGTGCTGGTCAACACCGTGATCATGGGCTGGGTCAACCTGGCGATGGTGAAGATTCTCTCGCTCACGCTGCACGTCCCGGCGCGACCCGCGCTCTACGTCTGTCTCGTGCTGACGGCGCTCTACGTCACGATCGGCGGTTTCTGGTCGGTCCTGGTCACCGACTTCCTGCAGTTCATCGTGAAGATGTCGATGGCGGTCGTCCTCGCCGTCGTCGCGGTCGGCGCCGTCGGCGGGATCGGCGGGCTGAAGACCGGGCTGGCCGCCGTCGACGCGCAGCACCTCGCGAACGGCGGCGGTTCGGTCCTCGCGTTCTTCCCGTCCGGCGGCGACGCGAGCTGGATGCCGCTCACCACGTTCCTCGTCTTCATCGGCGTGGCATGGTGGGCGTCGTCGTACCCGGGCGCCGAGCCCGGGGGCGGCTCCTACGTCGCGCAGCGCATCCTCGCGTGCCGCGGCGAGAAGGACGCGGTCTTCGCGACGCTGTTCTTCAACGTCGCGCACTACGCGCTTCGCCCGTGGCCGTGGATCCTGGTCGCGCTCGCCGCGCTCGTCCTCTACCCGCACGGCGTCATCCCCGCCGGCGACCACGTGCCGGACCCCGAGCTGGGATACGTGCAGACGCTGGTCGATCATCTGCCGCCTGCGCTGCGCGGCCTCATGATGGCGGGATTCCTTTCGGCGTACATGTCGACGATCGGAACGCAGCTCAACCTCGGCGCGTCGTATCTCACCAACGACCTCTACCGGCGCTTCATCAAGCGCGACGGCAGCGACCGTCACTACGTCGTCGCCTCGCGCTGGATGACCGTCGTCGCCCTCGGGCTGGCGGCGCTCGTCACGCTGGTGATGAACTCCGTCGGCGAAGCGTGGAAGTTCATGCTCACGCTGACCGCCGGCGTCGGCCTCGTGATGATCCTGCGCTGGTACTGGTGGCGCATCAGCGCCTGGAGCGAGATCGCGGCGCTCGCGGCCTCCGCGATCGTCGGCAGCATCGTGAGCATCAGCGGCGGCAACCTCGAGTGGCTGGCGGGCTCGACGGGCCTGAACCTCGTCGGGCGCTTTCCGATCCTGGTGCCGGGAGACGATCCCAACGCCACGGCGAAACGGCTCTTGATCACGGTCGTCGCGACGACGATCGTCTGGGTGACCGTCACCTTCGTGACCAAGCCCGAAAGCGAGGCGACCCTGAAACGCTTCTACGAGCGCGTCATGCCGGCCGGGAACGGCTGGGGCCCGATCGCGCGGCTCGTCCCGGGCCGCTCCGGCGACAACCTCGGCGTCGCGCTGCTCGACTGGGTCGCAGGACTCGGGCTCATCTACGGAACGCTCTTCGGGATCGGCCGGCTCGTGCTCGGCGAGATCGGGCAGGGGCTCGCGTGGTGCGCGCTCGCGCTGGTCTGCATCGCCGTCATCGCGCGCTCGATGCGCACGCCGGCGCT
>DASWSC010000157.1:0-10411 GCA_036402855.1 Candidatus Elarobacter sp.
GCCTCTTCGAGGCGTGAGAGGTCGAGCACGGTCCTATCCCGCAACGCCGACCCCGTTCGCGAACCGCTCGACCACCGCGCGCAGCGCGGCGAGCTGCACGGGCTTCGCGAGGTAGTCGTCCATCCCGGCGGCGAGACACGCTTCGCGATCGCCTTCGAGCGCGTTCGCCGTCATCGCGACGATCGGAACGTGACCGCCCCGGACAACCTCGGCGCGGCGGATCTCGCGCGTCGCCTCGAAGCCGTCGACCTCCGGCATCTGGCAGTCCATCAGCACCACGTCGTAGTCTTCGTGCGCGACCGCGTCGATCGCCTCGCGACCGTCGTTGACGGCGTGCGCGCGGTAGCCGAGCTTCTTGAGCTGCTGGAGGGCCAGCTTGCGGTTCACCGGGTTGTCCTCGGCGACCAGGACGAAGACGCCGTCGCGCTCGCGCCGCGCCTCGCCCGGATCGACGCTCGCGGCCGGCTCCGCGGCGAGTGCCGCCGCGAGCGCGTCGTGCAGCGTCCCTTGCCGGATCGGTTTGCGAACGACCGTGACGAAGCCGTGCGCGCGCGCGCCGGCCGGTCCGGACGGCTCGTCGCCGCCCGCGACCAGGATCAGCGGGACGTGCTCGAACCCGGCGATCCCGCGGAGGCGCGCGGCGAAGCCGAGGGCATCGCCGCCGGCGCCGCGGTCGACGATGACCGCATCGAACGCCCCTTGCCGCGCCGCCGCGGCCTTCGCCAGCTCGAGCGCGTGCGCGGCGTTCCCGGTGCTCGACGCCGCGACGCCCCAGGCGAGCAGGTATCGGTCGACGACCTGACGCGCCACCGCGTCCGGATCGACCACGAGGATGCGCGCGCCGCGCAGCGCCTCGCCGAGCTCCGGTTCGACGTCCTGCTCGACCGGGAGGAACGGGACCGTGAACCAGAACGTCGAGCCGCGCCCGGGGCTGCTGTCGAATCCGATCGAGCCGCCCATGAGCTCGACGATGCGTCGCGAGATCGAGAGCCCGAGACCGGTTCCGCCGAAGCGGCGGCGCGTCGTCTGATCGGCCTGCCGGAACGGCTCGAAGAGCTGCTGCGCCGCTTCGGGTGCGATCCCGGGCCCGGTATCGGTCACGGAGAAATGGAGCGTCGTGTCGCGCGGGGCGTCCGCACCGTCGCCGCGATCGACGACGGCGCGCACGGTGACGCTCCCCGACGCGGTGAACTTCACGGCGTTGCCGACCAGGTTCAGCAGCACTTGCCGCAGCCGGTCGGCGTCGCCGGCGACGCGGCGCGGGACGTCGGGGCCGACGTAGGTGGTGAGCGAGAGCCCCTTCTTGCGCGCCGCGGCCGCAAGGATGTCGGTCGCGTTCTCGACCGCGACGACCGGCGAGAAGGGGACGCTCTCGAGGTCCATCCGCCCCGCTTCGATCTTCGAGAAGTCGAGGATGTCGTTGACGATCGCGAGCAGCGACTCGGCCGAATCGCGGACGGTCGTCGCGTACTCGCGACCCTCCTCGTTGAGCGGCGTCTGGAGCAGCAGCTCCGACATCCCGACGACCGCGTTGATCGGCGTGCGGATCTCGTGGCTCATCGTCGCGAGGAACTGCGACTTCACGCCGGCCGCCTCGACCGCACGGTCGTGCGCCGCGCGAATCGCTTCCTCGGCGGCCTTGCGCTGCGTGATGTCGCGCAGGATGATGATCGACTCGCCGAAGGTGTGCGTCACGTCGCGTCCGCGGGCGAACTCGACCGGGAACAGGTTCCCCCGCGCGTCGCGCCCGCGCGTCTCGACCACCGTCGCCTCGGGGACGTCCGCGATCCCCGCGTAGTCGGGGAGAATCCTCGAGATCGGCGTCCCGGTGAGGTCCTCGGCGACGAACCCGAACAGCGCCGCGGCGGCGGGGTTGACCGATGCGACCGCGCCGCGGGAGTCGACGGCGATCAGCGCGTCCGCGACGCCGTTCACGATCCCGCGCAGGCGCCGCTCGCCCGTCGCCAGCACGTGCGAGAGCCGGTTGGTCTCGGCGAGCAGCGCGACGACCAGGAACGTCGTCGCGACGAAGACGTCGATCCGCGAGAGGTACCAGCCGACGCTGAAACGCGTCCCGCCGAACGCGTTCAGCAGCGCTTCGATCAGCAGCGCGGCGGTCGGAACCATCAGCCAGACGTCGACGACGCTGCCCCGCCGCCGGACCTCCAGCAGCAGCAGCGTCCCGCCGGTGACGAGGACGACGGCACCGAGCGCGACGTAGACGCCGAGCGAGTACGCGCCGTCGCGCGAGAGCGGCGGCAGAACCGGTGCGATGCTGTAGACGAGCTGCACCGCGCCGTAGGCCGCGATGCACGTCGCGGCGAGCGCCGTGGCGGCGCCTGCCGGACGGATGCGGCGGCCCGCGTCGCGCGGCGCGAGCAGCGCGTACGCCGCGAACGCCGAGGGCAGCGCGGTGTGCCAGATGAGCCAAAGATACGCCGCCGTCTGCGGAGGCGTGCCGATCGCGCCGGAGCTTCCCACGCCGGGCGCCGCGAGGACGTACGGAACGAACACGATCGTGCTGAACATCGTTCCGCACGCCAGCGCGAGGATCGAGGGCCTTCGCGACAGCGCGAACTGCGCGAAGAGGATCGTCGTCGTGATCGCCAAGCCCATCAGAATCGCGCCGCCGTACAGCGTCACGAAGCCCGGGAACGTCCCGGGGACGGCCCGCGCAAACGGCAGCGCGATGACGGCGAGCGCACCGAGCGATGCGATCGCGACGAACGCCGCCCGACGCTGCTGGGGCGAAGCCGGCAGCGTCCCCAGATCGATGGCCGGAGAATCCACGCTCCGACGGCTTCTCGGCCTACGCCGCAGCGCCCGTCGCCGGCCGCCGTCCGCAGCGATAAGAAATGGTATTGTCAGCCGCGCTCGACGAACATCGCGTCGCCGAACGAAAAGAATCGGTAACGCTGGTCGATCGCCTCCTGGTACGCCCGCCGGACGCGCGCATACCCGGCGAAGGCGGAGACCAGGACGAGCAGCGTCGATCGCGGCAGGTGAAAGTTCGTCAGCAGCGCGTCGACGACCCGAAACCGGAAGCCCGGCGTGACGAACAGCTCCGTCTCGCCGTCGCCTGCGGCGACCTCGCCGGTGCGCTGCGCCGCACCCTCCAGCGCGCGCAGCACCGTCGTTCCGGCGGCGACGACGCGGCGCCGCTCGTCCCGCGCGGCGACGATCGCGGCCGCCGTCGCGGCCGGAATCGCGTAGCGCTCGGCGTGCATGACGTGCTCGTCGATCGTCGCTCCGGACATCGGCCGGAACGTCCCGATGCCGACGTCGAGGACGAGCGGGACGAGGATGACGCCGCGGGCGCGGAGCGCGTGCAGCACCTCTTCGGTGAAGTGCAGCGACGCGGTCGGCGCCGCGACGCTGCCGGGAACCCGCGCGAAGACGGTCTGATACCGTTCGGCGCGCGCCGCGTCGCCTGCCGCGGCCTCACCGTGAGGGAGCCCGACGTACGGCGGGAGCGGGACCTCGCCGTGCGACTCGATCAGCGAACCGACGTCGACGCCGTCGTCGAAGCGCACGATGCGCGGCCCGTCGGGGAGGACGCCCGCGATCGTCGCCCAGGCATCGCCGATCCGCACGCGCGCTCCCTCGCGCAGCTTTCGTCCCGGCCGAACCAGCGCCAACCACTCGCGCGCTCCCGCGTCGAACTGCGGCGAGGCCGCCGGCCGCAGCAGCAGGATCTCCGCCGCCCCGCCGTGCCGGCGCTCGCCGCGCAGCCGCGCGCGGACCACCCGCGTCTCGTTCAGCACGAGCACGTCGCCCGCGCGGAGCAGCGAAGGAAAATCGGTGAACGTTCGATGCTCGATCTGCTCATTGCGGAGCACGAGCACGCGCGCCGCGTCGCGCCGCGCGGCCGGCTCGCGCGCGATCAGCGCATCGGGCAGCGCGTAGTCGTACGCCGCGACGTCGCGCGGCCCGTCGTCCGATTCGCCCAGCGGACTACGAGGTGGTGGGGACGCGCGAGCGCTCGATCTCGAGGAAGGACTGCAGCCGCCGGCGGTCGTCGTCGGCCATCCCGACGAACTGCACGCCGACCTGAAAGGTGTCGCGCTCGAGCGTGCGCACCCAGCGCACCTCGCCGCGCGCGAGCAAGAACGGCGCGCGCTTCATCGTGAACGTGTAGTGTGTCCCCTTCGGCAGGTACTGATCGGAGATCACCCGCATCCCGGTCGCGCTGATGTCGGCGACCGCGGCGCGGAAGAGCGTGAACGACGCCTTGTCCTCGACGACGACGTCGATGAACTTCCGCAGCCGCACCCCGTCGTCGGCGCGCTTGTCCTCAGCCATTCGTTACCGACGTCCCGGGAAAGTAGAACGTGACGATCTCCGCCGCCGACGCGCCCGCCGCGGCGAGAAAGCGCGCGCCCCACTGACACATCCCCACTCCGTGACCACGTCCGGAGCCTTCGATCACCAGCTTGAGCCCCGCCTGCGGCTGGGTCGCGTCGATCCGCACGGCGCGCAGCCACAGGCTCCGCACGACGTCGGATCCCAGCGCGCGCCGGAAGTCGGCGACCGGGACGGTCGCGGCGACCGTCCCGAGCAGCGCGACGCCGCGCGGGCGTCCGGTCGGATCCGGGTCGGTGAGCGCCGTGCCGACGAGCGAGCCGCCGGTGCGGGCGCCGAGCGCGGCGACGGCGCGATCGAGCGGGATCGTGCGTGACCAGCGGTACTCCGGGGCCGGGACGCAGTTCGGGTCGCCGACACCGCGCAGATACGGCAGCGGAGCGCCGTTCCACACCGCCGCCGCGTCGGCCGTGTGGCCGCCGCAGCAGGACGAGTAGAACACGGAGGCCGGAGCGCCGCCGTAGACGACGGTCTGCCCGCGCGTGCTCTGGATCGCCGCGGTCGTCGAGGGCCGCTCGGCCTCGACGCCGCCCCAGCGCTGATCGCTCTCGTCGGCGCGGACGTCGTACGGCCGCGAGAGCGTCCGCCGCGCGAGGGCGAACGTCCGCGCGACGATCGCCTGGGCCTGCAGCGCCGTCGCCGGCCACGACGGCGGCGACTCGAGCGGGACGACGCCTTCGAGGTACTGGTCGACGTCGATCGTGGTGACCAGCAGCATCTTGCCGTCCGGCGTCCCGACGGTCGACGGCGCGCCGCGCCAGCGCTTTCCGCCGAACGCGAAGGTCCCGTCGGCGGCGACCTGCGGCGTCTCGCCGCGCGTGTCGCTCGCGACCAGGACCCGAATCTGCGGCGAGAGCGGGTCCCAGACGTCGATCCCGCCGCTCGCGACGGTCGTCGCCGCCGCGACGCCTTGCAGAAACGCGGCGCGCCCGATCATAGGAGCCGCTGCTGCGCCTCTCCGCGCGGGCGCAGCCCGAGGTGCGCGAGCGCGGCCGGGGTCGTCTTGCGGCCTTGCGCGGTGCGCTGCACGAAGCCGATCTTGAGCAGATACGGCTCGACGACGTCTTCCAAGGTCTCCACGTCCTCGGTCAACGTGGCGGCGATCGCATTGATTCCGACCGGGCCGCCGCCGTACTGGTACGCGATCGTGTCCAGGTACGCGCGGTCGAGCCGGTCGAGGCCGCGCGCGTCGACGCCTTCACGGCGCAGCGCCTCGTCGGCGACCTCGGCGGTGATCACGCCGCCGGCGCGGACCTCGGCGAAGTCGCGCACCCGCCGCAGAAGCCGGTTCGCGATGCGCGGCGTGCCGCGGCTGCGCTCGGCGATCGTCCGGGCCCCGTCGGGCTCGACCGCGATCTCGAGCACCCGCGCGCTGCGCTCGACGATGCGCCGCAGCTCGGCCGGCTCGTAGTACGCGAGGTGATGGACGATTCCGAAGCGATCGCGCAACGGCGCGGAGAGCATCCCCGCGCGCGTCGTCGCGCCGACCAGCGTGAAGCGCTTGAGCGGGAGCTTCAGCGTCTTCGCGTAGGCGCCGCGATCGACGACGAAGTCGATCTGAAAATCCTCCATCGCCGGATACAGGTACTCCTCGACGACGGTGCCCAGCCGGTGGATCTCGTCGATGAAGAGCACGTCGCCCGCTTCGAGCGCGGTGAGGATCCCGACCAGGTCCTTCGGTTTCTCGAGCGTCGGCCCGGAGGTCGGGCGCATCGCGCCGCCGGTGGCGCGCGCGATCAGGTTCGCGAGCGTCGTCTTCCCGAGCCCCGGCGGCCCCGAGAACAGCACGTGCTCGAGCGGCTCGCCGCGCCGCGCCGCCGCGTCGAGCGCGATGCGCAGGTTGTCGACGATCTGCTCCTGGCCGACGTAGTCCTCGAACGAGCGCGGCCGCAGCGTCGCACCGTACACCTCGTCCTCGAGCGTCGCATCGTTGCCGACGATCCGCGCCGCCTCGGCCGGCGCCTCGCCGCCCGCGCCCTCCGGCCCCAGAATCTTCTTCCGCACGCTCATGCGGTGGCGCCGGCGGCGTTGCGGTGGCGGTAGATCTCGGCGAGGAGCTTCTCGGCGTCGCCGATCGCCGGCGCGCGTTCGAGCGTCTCGGCGATCATCGCTTCGGCCTCGGTTCGCTTGTACGCGAGCTGCAGCAGCACGGCGAGCGCCTCGCTCGCGAACTCGGGCATCGGCGGCTGGACGGCGGGTCCTGGGCGCGGCGCATCCTGGATCAGCAAGAACCGCGCGACCTTGCCCTGCAGCTTCGCGACGATGTCGCGCGCCTTCTGCTGCCCGATCCCGGGGAGCGTCTTGAGGAACGCATGATCGCCCTCGTCGATCGCGCGCGCGATGCGCGCCATCGGCGCCGAGAACGCGCGCGCCGCCGACTTTGGCCCGATCGACGCGACGGAGAGGAGCGCCTCGAAGAACTCGCGCTCGATCGCGTTCGTGAAGCCGAAGAACGTGAACCGTCCCGCGTTTCCGTCGAGCGCGAAGTGGGCGTACACCTCGAGCGCGACCGTGTCGCCGGGCCCCGCGACTTTGGCGACGATGCTCGGCGGCAGCATCACGTCGTACGCGAGGCCGCCCGCCTCGACGCGCACGGAATCCGCCGTGCGCTCGAGCACCGTGCCGGAGATGCGCGAGAACACTACGCGAGCCGGGTGGCGCGCGAACGGCGCTGCGGGATCACGACGCCGAGTTCGGCGAAGCGCTCGCGTTGTGCTTCCACATTGAGGAATGCGATCGCGAGAGCGAGCGCGTCGCTGACGTCGTCGGGCTGCGGCGGCTGGGCCAGCCCGAGGAGCTGCACGACCATTCCCTTGACCTGCGTCTTCGCGGCGGAGCCGCTCCCCGTCAGCGCTCGCTTCACCGATGCGTGCGCGAGATCGTGCACCGGGATCCCGTGCTCGCCGGCCGCGAGCGCGAGGACGCCGCGCGCGTGCCCCATCAGCACCGCGGTCTGCGGGTGCTCGTACGCCGTCCAGAGCTCCTCGACCACCATGCAGTCGGGGCGCGTCCCGCGCACGACCTCGACCATCGCGTCGTGAAGCTGCACGAGGCGCTCTTCGAGCCGCTGCTTCGGATTCGGCTGCAGCACGCCGCCCTCGATCAGCCGCAGGACGCCGTCGCGCAGCTCGACGACGCCGTACCCCGTGGTGCGAAGACCCGGGTCCACGCCGAGGATGCGCCGGGCGATCACTGGTTGCCGGAGCCGCCGGGGCCGACGACCGTGATGTTCACGGACTCGCCCGGCTTGGCGGGCGCGTTCGCCTCGGGCTCCGTCCGCACGACCTGGCCCTCCTGGAGCGGCCGGCCGTCCGGCGTGGTGCCCTCCGGCGCGATGACGAGGTTGCCGATCGAGTAGCCCTGGCTGATCAGCGCGCGCTTCGCTTCGTCGAGCGACATCCCGGTGACGTCCGGGATGCTCCCCGAGACGCTGGCGTAGATCACGACGCGGGAGCCCTTCTTCACCTTCGTCCCCGGGTCGGGGTCCTGGCGCGCGATCTTCCCGGTCGGGTTCGCGACGTCGACCGCCCAGGCGATCGAGGGGTTCAGCCCCGCGTCCCGCAGCGTCTGCACCGCGGCCTGCACGTCGTTTCCGCCGACGTTCGGGACGGTCACCGAGGCCGGACCGCTGCTGACGATCACCGAGACGACCGCCTTCGGCTCGGCACTCGAGCCCGGATCGGGCGTCTGCGAGATGACGACGTTCGCCGGGATGTTGTCGCTCGGCGCGCGCTGGTCTTCGCGGATCACGAGACCCAGCGCGCCGAGCGCGCGCCGCGCTTGATCGTAGGTCTGCCCGACGATGTTCGGAATCACGATCGGCTGCGCGCCCTTCGAGACGGTCAGCGTCACGACGGAGTTCTGCCGCACCGACGTACCGGGCTCCGGGACGATCGAGATGAGCTGATCCTTCGGCACGGTCGCGCTGTACGCGCCGACGATCTTGGCGCGCAGCTTCGCGCTCTGCAGCGCGCGCTGCGCATCGGCGGCGCTGTACTCCTTGATGTCCGGGATCGTCACGCGCGGGAGACCGCCCGAGACGACCAAGTTCACGACGTCGTTCTTGGCCAGCTTCGTCCCGGCGGGCGGGTCTTGGCGGATGACGTGGTCCTGCTGCACCGAGTCGCTCGGCTCGTTGGTGACCTGGGGCTTGAGGCCGAGCCCGATCAGATCTTGCTGCGCCCGCGTCGCGCTGGCGCCGGTCAGATCGGGGACCTCGACGTTTTTCGGCGGCGCCCCGATCGGGCCGCCGCGCATCGCCAGGTAGCCGATCAGGATCGCGACGGCGAGCAGCGCCCCGTACAGCAGCCAGCGGCGGTCGAACCGGCCCGCTCCGGCGCCGGTCGAGATCGTCTCGACCGTCAGCGGACCGGGCTCCGGCCGGTCGGGCGCGACCGAGCGGCGCGGCGGCGGGACCGGAACGGTGACCGCGCCGAGCTTCGAGGTCGGTGCGTCGGCGAAGCTGCCGTCACCGTGCGTCACGTTGGGCCGCTCGCGCGCCTCGCGGAGCGCGCTGGCGAGCTCGGTCGCCGAGGCGAGGCGGTCGCGCGGGTCTTTCCGCAGCAGGCGCCCGACGATCGAAGCGACCGCGGGGCTCACGCCGCTGGTCGCCGGATCGATCGCTTTCGGCTCCTCGGAGACGTGCTTGAGGGCGACGGCGACCGGGGTCTCGCCGCTGAACGGGAGCGCTCCGGTGAGCATCTGGTAGAGCACGACGCCGACGGAGTAGAGGTCGCTGCGCTCGTCGAGGTCGTGCCCCTGCGCCTGCTCGGGGGAGATGTACGCGACGCTGCCCATCACCATCCCGGGCTGGGTCACGCCGAGCGTGTGCTCCGAGACCGCGCGCGCGATCCCGAAGTCGCTGAGCTTCACGACGTCGTCCTTGGTGACCAGGATGTTCGCCGGCTTGACGTCGCGATGGAGCAGCCCTTGCCGGTGCGCGTACGCGAGACCGCTCGCGATCTGGATCGCGTAGTCGACCGCGACCGGCTCGGGGAGGACGCGCTCGTCGCGCATGATGTCGCCGAGCGTCGCGCCGTCGACCAGCTCCATCACGATGTAGTACGAGTGGTCCTCACGGCCGAAGTCGTAGACGTTCACGATGTTCGGGTGCGAGAGCTTCGCCGCCGACTGCGCTTCGTACGAGAAGCGCTTCACGAAATCGTCGTCGCTCGCGTACTGCTCGCGCAGCACCTTGATCGCGACGCGCCGCCGGAGCAGCGTATCGGTCCCGACGTAGACGTTCGCCATCCCCCCGTTCCCGAGGGTGCCGTCGACGCGGTACCGGTTGTTGAAGATGCGCTCGGCGGAGGGGTTGGAGCTCACGGTCGCCGGTTACCTTCGCTCCCGGGCGAGCGCGACCCGCAGGACGTCGCGGGCGATCGGAGCCGCATACGTCCCGCCGTACCCGACGTTCTCGACGACGACCGCGACGGCGACGCGGGGCGCCTCCGCCGGCGCGAAGGCGACGAACCACGCGTGCGAGCGGCCGTGCGGGTTCGTCGCCGTACCGGTCTTTCCGGCGACGGTCACGCCGGTGAGCTGGGCCGCCGTCCCGGTCCCGCGCTTGACGACCTGCACCATCAGGTCGCGAACGGTGTGCGCGGTCTCCGGGGAGATCGGTTGCGCGAGGATCTCGGCGCGCGTCGCCAGCGCGGTGTCGCGCCCGGCGATGCGCCGCACGAGATACGGGCGCGGCGTCGTCCCGTCGTTCGCGATCGTCGCGGCGACGAGCGCCATCCGCATCGGGGTCACCAGCAGCGAGGCCTGTCCGAAGCCGAGCTGTGCGAGGATCCCGGCGTAGACGTCCTTCTTCGCGGGGAGGCGATCGCGCGAGACGGGCAGATCGAAGTCGACCGGTTTCCCGAGTCCCCACTTGTCGGCGTACGCGAACCAGCGATCGACGCCGATCTTGAGCGCGATCTGCGCGAAGTCGACGTTCGAGCTCAGCGCGAACGCACCGGCCAGATCTTGCGTCCCGGTCGTCTCTTCTTCGTCGTTGTGCACGGTGAAGTTGCCGATGGTGAACCCGCCGGTGTCGGTGAACGTC
>DASWSC010000158.1:0-4426 GCA_036402855.1 Candidatus Elarobacter sp.
CAATGGCTCAACGCCGTCAAGGCCGTCGGCACGACCGAGGCCGAGAAGGTCCAGGGCTACCTCGACAACCGCCAGTTCACCGACTTCTACGCGAAGGGCGGCGAGTGGCGCGGGCGCGACCACCGCGTGATCCACGAGATGTACGTCGTCGACGTCCTGCCGAAGGAGCAAGTGAAGGAGCCGCACGCGTGGTTCAAGATCGTGCAGACGATCCCGCCGGGCCGCGCGTTCCGTCCGGAGTCCCAGTCGGTGTGCAAGAAGGACTGGTAGCCTGAGCCCGGACTACCTCTTCACCCAGGCATTCAACGGCCTCGTCAACGGGGCGTATTTCGCCCTGTTGGCGCTCGGTCTGAGCGTGATCTTCGGGATGCTGCGGATCGTCAACTTCGCGCACGGCGCGATGTTCATGCTGGGCGCCTTCGTGGCGTACTACGGCGCCCAGCTCGTCCATCTGCCGTTCTATCCCGCGCTCATCGTCGCGCCGCTCATCGTCGGCGTCTTCGGGATGCTGATCGAGGTCGGCTTCCTGCGACGCCTGTACGGGCTCGACCCGCTCTACGGACTGCTCTTCACCTTCGCGCTCGTGCTCATCCTCGAGGACGCGATGCGGCTCGCCGCGGGCGCCCTCGGCTCGCCGTACGCGCCGCCGCCGTCGCTCTCCGGCGTGACGAACATCGGCTTCACCGTCTTCCCGACGTACCGCTTGTTCGTCATCGCCGTCGCGATCGTGGTCGCGTTCGCGGTCTGGTATGTCCTCGAACGGACCTCCGTCGGCGCGCGGATCCGGGCCGCCACCGAAGCGCCCGTGCTCGTGCGCGCGCTCGGGATCGACACGCAGCGGCTGGTGACGATCACGTTCGGCGCCGGTGTCGCGCTCGCCGCGCTCGCCGGCGTGCTGGCCGCGCCGAACCAGAACGTCGAGCCGACGATGGGCGACAAGATCATCATCAATACCTTCGCGATCGTCGTCATCGGCGGGCTCGGCTCGATCGGCGGCTCGGTGATCACCGGGTTTGCGCTCGGCCTCCTGCAGACGCTCGGCGCGGTGATCTTCCCCGCCTTCAACGACACCTTGATCTTCCTGCTCATGATCGTCGTGCTGCTGATCCGCCCGAGCGGGCTGTTCGGGAACCCCGCGGCGGCGAAATGACCACCTCGCTCCTCGGCACCCGCCGCGGCGCGTTCGTCGCCGCGATCATCTTGCTGATCGGCCTCGCACTGCCGAAGCTGATCTATCCGGTGCTGGCGATCGACATCGTCGCCTACGCGCTCTTCGCGGTGGCCTTCGACCTGCTGCTCGGGTTCACCGGACTGCTCTCCTTCGGGCACGCGCTGTTCTGGGGCGGCGCCGGCTACGTCTCGACGATCCTGATCGCCAAAGCGCATCTGCCGTTCGGCGTCGCCGTGATCGCGGCGCTCGTCTACGCGGCGCTGCTCGCCGTGGTGGTCGGCGCGATCGCGATCCGCCGCCAAGGGATCTACTTCGCGATGATCACCCTGGCGCTCGCGCAGATGCAATATTTCTTCGCCTATCAGCTCGGGAACTGGACCGGCGGCGAGAACGGCGTCCAGCTCAGCGCGCGCGGGACGGTCTTCGGGATCCCGCTCGAGAACGACGTCGGGTTCTACTACGCGGTGCTCGCGGTCGCGGCGATCGGAACGTACGTGGTCGTGCGGGTCGTGCGGTCACCGTTCGGCGCCGTGCTCCGCGCGATGCGGGAGAACGAGCAGCGCGCGATCGCGCTCGGCTTCCGGGTCGACCGCTACAAGCTGGTCGCCTTCGTGATGTCGGGGACGCTCGCCGGCCTCGCCGGCGTGCTGTTCGCGGTGGGGAACCGGCTCTCGGGCCTGGACGGCGTCGACTGGCACACGAGCGGCAAGGTCGTGATGATGTCGATCCTCGGCGGCATCGGCACGATCCTCGGGCCGGTCGTCGGCGCGGGGATCTTCGAGTCGCTCGACTACTTCGTCTCGAAGACCGCGATCGGCGACAAGACGAACATCGTGATGGGCTCGATCTTCGCGCTCTGCGTTCTGCTGTTCCGCCGCGGGATCATCGGCGAGCTCCTCGCCATCCGCCCGAAACGCGCCAAACCCTAGCGGTGCTGCTTCACGCCGTCTTGCGGCCAGAAGCCGAAGATCGCGCGGCCGGGTTCGAGGTCCCAGAAGCGCGTCGCGTTGTCGCCGACGCCGTACACGACCGCGTAGGGAACGTCGCGCGCGAGGATCGCGCGGACGAGGCGTGCGAAGTCGCGCTGCGACATCCAGGTCGCCGCGTAGCGCGCGAGCTTCTGCTCGTCCGTCAGTGCGAGCCAGCCGGAGCTCTCCCGGACGCTGGGATCGCACGGATCGTCCGCCTTCGTGATCGAGCCGATCCGGACGCAGGTGACCTGCAGCCCGTGGTTGTCGCTGTAATACCGCCCGAGCGTCTCTCCGAACGCCTTCCACACGCCGTACAGCGAATCGGGCCGGTACGGCGTCTCGGTTCGTACGACGAGGCCGAAGCCGGGCTGATAGATCGCCGGGACGTTCTCGACCTCATGCATCCCGACCGCGTGGTTCGAGCTGGCGAAGATCACGCGCTTGACGCCGGCGCGCCGCGCCGCTTCGAACGCGCCGTACGTGCCGGCGATGTTCGGGCCGGCGACGTCCTCCCACGACGCCTCGACGCTCACGACGCCGGCCAGGTGGATCACGGTGTCGCAGCCGGCGAAGGCGCGCTCGAGCGCCGCCATGTCCTGGACGTCGGCGACGACGTCCGCGTCATGCAGGTCGATCCGCACGAGCTCGTGATCGCGGGCGAGATCGGCGCAGAGCGGGGCGCCGATCGTCCCGGCCGACCCGGTGACGCCGATCCGCTCAGACACCCAGCAATTCGAGGATCTCGTCCTCGCGCGCGATCACTTCCGCGTTCGGCAGCGTCTGCACGACGACGCCGTGGTCGATGATGTGATGGCAATCGGCGACGCCGGTCGCAAAGCGCAGGTTCTGCTCGACCAGCACGACCGTGATCCCGTCCGCCTTCATCTCGCGGATCAGCTCGCCGATGCGCTCGACGATCACCGGCGCGAGCCCTTCGGTCGGCTCGTCGAGCAGCACCGTGCGCGCGCCGGAGCGCAGCACGCGCGCGATCGCGAGCATCTGCTGCTCGCCGCCGGAGAGCGTCGTCCCGCCGGCGCGCGCGCGCTCCTTGAGGTTGGGGAACGCGTCGAAGATGCGTTCGACCGTCCAGCCGCTCTTGCCGATGATCGGCGCCAGCATCAGGTTCTCCTGAACGCTGAGCGTGGAAAGGATCCCGCGCTCTTCGGGGACGTACCCGATGCCGCGCTTCGCGATGCGGTCGGAGGGCAGCCCGGCGATCGCGACACCGTCCAGCTCGATCTCGCCGCGCCGGGCCGGCAAGATCCCCATGATCGTGCGCAGCGTCGTCGTCTTGCCGACGCCGTTGCGGCCGACCAGCGTCGCCACTTGACCGGTCTCGACCGTGAACGTCATGCCGTGCAGGATGTGCGACTCACCGTAGTACGCGTGCACGTCGCGCAGCGCGAGCATCAGTGGTTGCCGCCGCCGAGGTAGGCGGTGACGACGCGCGGGTCGCCGCGGACTTCGTCGTACGTTCCTTCCACGAGCACCTTGCCGCGCTGCATCACGGTGACGCGGTCGCACAGGTCGGCCACGACGCGCAGATTGTGCTCGACCAGGACGATCGTGCGCCCGGGCGCGATCCGCTTCACCAGCGCGACGGTGTTCTCGATGTCCTCGACACCCATCCCGGCGGTCGGCTCGTCGAGCAGCAGCACGCGCGGGTCCTGCGAGAGCGCGATCGCGAGCTCCAGCGAGCGCTTCTTGCCGTAGGGCAGGTTCGCCGCGACGCGGTCGCGCTCGTCGTCGAGGCCGACCGCGTCGAGCGCCTGGCGCGCCGGGTCGTCGAGCACCGCGGTGAGCTTCGGGGAGCCGAGCAGTCGCCGCGAGAGCGGCGTGCGCGCCTGCAGCGCGATCTTCACGTTGTCGAGCACGGTGAGGTGCGGGAAGATGCTGCTGATCTGGAAGCTGCGCACCATCCCCAACCGCGCGACGGCGGCCGGGTCCAGGTGCGAGATCTCCGACCCGGCGAACCGGACGCTGCCGCGCGTCGCCGGCGCAAAGCCGGAGAGGACGTTGAAGAACGTCGTCTTGCCCGCGCCGTTGGGGCCGATGATCGCGTGGATCGTCCCTTCCGCAACGTCGAGCGAGACGCCGTCGAGCGCGGTGAACCCCGCGTAGACTTTGACGACGTCGCGCGTCGAGAGGATCGGCTCGGCCACGAGCGGGACTTCCGTGGACGATGCACGACGTCCCGCCCGCTCACAACCACGAGACCATCCTCGAGGTCGAGGCCCCGCGCGTGAAGTTCGGGCGCGGGGCGATCGGCGAGGTCGGACCCGAG
>DASWSC010000159.1:0-5612 GCA_036402855.1 Candidatus Elarobacter sp.
GCCCGTCCCGAATCCGCGACGCTGCGCGTCGGCAACGGCGTCTACCCGATCACCGGCACCGGAACGGTCAGCGCCCGCGTCTCCTACAATCGCCCCTCGCTCTACGGCGGAGTCGGCACCGGAACCGGTCTGATTAAGGGCCTGGCCCTCACGTTCGACGCCGGTGCCCTCATCCGCAACGGCACCGCCACCGCGAACGCGACCGGCCCCCTCGCCAACAATCCCGCCTTCCGAGCCGACCTCGAACGCCTGCGCACGGAACAACGCACCCACGTCGTGGTCCCGGTCTTCAGCGTGGGACTCGTCTACCGCCCGTAGTTGGGCGGTCGAGCGCGCCGGCCGCGCGATGCTGACCGTTGGGGCGAAGCGGGAGGGCCACACTGCTGTGGCCGGCACGCTCCCTGCGCGCATCCTGCGCTTCGGTCGCTACCGCTGCGGCGCTCCCGCCCTTCCAGGGCTCCGCGCCTCCGCGAGTGCCTGCCACAGCAGTGTGGCCCTCCCGCTTTTGGCGTGGTTCAGACGCGCGCGAGGACCGGCTCGAACACGCGATGCCCGATGAACAGATCGAGGAGATCGCGATCGATCTTGCCTCGCTCGGCGAACTCGCGATCGAGAATCTCGAGCGCGCGTTCGGCCGTGAGCGCGGGCTTGTACGGGCGGTCGTTTGCGGTCAGGGCGTCGAAGATGTCGCTGATCGTGAGCATGCGGACTTGCGGGGCGATCTCGGCGCCTTTGAGGCCGCGCGGGTAGCCGGTTCCGTCGAGGTGCTCGTGGTGGCCGTAGGCCATCTCGGGGACGTGCTGCCACGGCGTCTTCGTCCACGGGATCTCGCGTAGGAAGTAGAACGACTGCGTGACGTGCTGCTCCATCGTGCGGCGTTCGTCGCCCGAAAGCGAGCCGCGCGGGATGTGGAGGAACTCGAGCTCGGCGGCGTCGAGGAGCGGGCGTTCGCCGTCGAGGTCGCGGTAGGTCGTGCGCGCGAGCGCGTCGAGGAGGCCGTCGATCTCCATCGGCACGATGCGCGGCTCGTTGGCGTTCTCTACCGCGGCCAAGAGCTTCCGCAACTCGCTGCGCCGGCGTTCGTCGGTGGTTTGCTCGATCGCGAGGAGGAAGCGTAGGCGGATCGCGTCGATGCGGCCGTCGGGGAGCTTTTTCGCTTTGCTGAAGATGTACTCGGGGACCGCGACTTTTCCGAAGTCGTGGAGGAGCGAAGCGTAGCGCATCTCGCGGATCTGGTCTTGGTCGAAGTAGAGGCCGGCGAAGGGTCCGGCGTGCGTCGCGTTCACCGCTTCGGCTTGGCGGATCGTCAGGTCGGCGACGCGCTCGGAGTGGCCCTGCGTCGACTTGTCGCGGACTTCGATCGCCTTGACCGAGGCGCGGACGAATTGCTCGAAGAGGTCTTGGATCGAGTCGAGCAGCGCTTTGTTCTCGAGCGCGACGCCGGCTTGCGAGGCGAGCGAGAGCAGCACGTGCTCGTCGCGCTCGTTGAACGGCTCGACGAGCTCTTCGGTGTGCGCCGGCGAGGAGAGGACCAGATCGAAGTCGGGCTTGCGGTTGATCAGCATGATGACGCCGACGATCGCGTCGTGGTGGTCGCGCATCGGAACGGCGAGGACGGACATCGTGCGGTAGCCGTTCGCGTCGTCGAAGCTGCGGTTCACGCGGTACTCGGCGCCGGGCGGGATACGGTAGGCGTCGTCGATCCGGACCGTCTCGCCGCTGAGGGCGACGTAGCCGGAGATCGAGGCGCGCGAGAGCGGGAGGACGGCGCCGAGGTACGTCCCGGTGTCGGCCGGGCCGGTCTGCGCGACGGAGAAGCGCAGGACGCGCTCACCGTCGTCGCCGTCCTCGAGGAGGTAGAGCGAGCCGGAGTCGGCGCGGGTCAGTTCGCGCGCGCTGCGCACGATCGTCTGCTGGAGCTTGCTGATGTCGCGCTCGGCCGAGAGGGCGAGGCCGATGTGGATGAGCTGCTCCGACTCGCCGTGGGCGGCGCGGAGGTCCTCGCGGGCCCGGATCGTCGCTGC
This sequence comes from Candidatus Elarobacter sp., assembly GCA_036402855.1. Classification (GTDB taxonomy): domain Bacteria; phylum Vulcanimicrobiota; class Vulcanimicrobiia; order Vulcanimicrobiales; family Vulcanimicrobiaceae; genus Vulcanimicrobium. Next base: position 2,025 of record DASWSC010000159.1, read on the forward strand.
CGCGGCGCGGACCGTGGCGATGAGGGCGACGGGGTCGGCCGGGGCGACGAGCCAGCCGCCCACGTGCGGGTTGGCGGCGAGCCAGGTGTTTGCGGAGCCGCGTTCGCCGAGGACGACCGTCGTCGCGGCCTGGGCGCCGGAGATCAGCTCCAGGGCGTCTTCGACGGTCTTGCGCGGGCCGAGCGAGAGCAGCCGCGACTCGTCGATCAGGTAGACGACGTAGGCGCCGCAGTCGTCGCCGGCATACGGAAAGCGGGCTTCGCGATGAACGATCCCGGCCGCGTCGAGCGCGGAAACCGCCGCCGGACCGAGCCGAAGCCCGTGCGGATACGCGAGGATGTACGCCGAGTCCGTGGCGAGTGTGCTGGCGATCACGAAGCCTGCCTCCTCCTGAGGTATTCGACAGCCTACCCAGCCCGGAACAGGCCGCAACGGAATCCGGGGGCCGTACTGCCCTTGCGTCGAACCGCCCGCCGGATGACCGAAGACGTGATCGCGACGCGTGCCCGCGCCCTTGCCGGGGCGTTGGCCGAGGCCGGGTTCGCCCGCCTCCGCGTGCGCGACGGCGAGACGGAGATCGAGCTGCGCCGCAGACCGGCGGCGGCGTCCGTCGCGCCCGTTCCGGCGGCGGCGCCGCCGGCCGAGGCACCCAACCCGGCCGCCCGGCGGGACGATCTGATCGCCAGCGACGTGGTCGGCGTCGTCCGCCTTTCGCGGCCCGTCGTCGTCGAAGGCCAGCAGCTCGACTCCGACCGCGAGCTCGCCTACGTCGAGACGCTCGGGATCCGCAACCCGGTCCGCTCGCGCGGTGCCGGGCGCGTGAGCGCCGTCTTCGTCACCGAAGGGCAGCCGGTCGAGTTCGGCCAGCCGCTGTTCGCGATCGAGCGCTGATGTTCCGGAAGGTCCTGATCGCGAACCGGGGTGAGATCGCGCTTCGCATCAACCGCGCATGCCACGAGCTCGGCGTCGCGACGGTCGCGATCTTCTCCGACGCCGATCGTCAGTCGCTGCACGTCCGGCACGCCGACGAGGCGTTCTGCGTCGGGCCGGGGCCGGTGATCCGCTCGTACCTGAACATCCCCAACATCATCTCGGCGGCGCTGATCAGCGGCTGCGACGCGATCCATCCCGGCTACGGGTTTCTGGCCGAGAACGCGCGCTTCGCCGAGATCGCCGCCGACCACGGGCTCACGTTCATCGGCCCGAAGCCCGACGTCATCGCGGCGATGGGCGACAAGGCGACGGCGAAGCGGCTCATGCGCGAGGCGGGCGTCCCGACGACGCCGGGGAGCGACATCGTCGCGTCGGTCGACGAGGCCCGCGCGGTGTGCGAGGCGATCGGGTATCCGGTGCTGCTCAAGGCGACCGCAGGCGGCGGCGGCAAGGGGATGCGCGCCGTCAAGGCGCCCGAGGAGCTGCCGACCGCGTTCGCGACCGCGCAAGCGGAGGCCGAGGCGTCGTTCAAAGACGGCCGCATGTACGTCGAGAAGCTGATCGTGAACCCGCGCCACATCGAGGTGCAGGTGCTCGCCGACGAGCACGGCGGCGTGGTCCACCTCGGCGAGCGCGACTGCTCGGTGCAGAAGCCCTCGCACCAGAAGCTGATCGAGGAGGCGCCGGCGCCGGAGCTCGACGAGGCGATCCGCACGCGGCTGCACGACACCGCGACGGCCGCGACGCGCGCGGTGGGCTACAGCAACGCGGGGACGCTCGAGTTCCTGGTCGCGGGCAGCGACGTCTACTTCATGGAGATGAACACCCGCATCCAGGTCGAGCACCCGGTGACCGAGCTGATCTACGGCGTCGACCTGGTGAAAGAGCAGATCCGGGTGGCGGCCGGCGAGCATCTCGGGTTCGCGCAGGACGACCTGCACCCGCACGGGCACGCGATCGAAGTCCGCGTGAACGCCGAGGACCCGCAGAGCAACTTCGCGCCCGCCGCCGGAACGCTGAGCACGGTCGTCTTTCCGGGGGGACCGGGGATACGCGTCGACACGCACGTCTACGGCGGCGCGATGGTGCCGCCGTTCTACGACTCGATGCTGGCGAAGATCATCGCCGTCGGCCGCACGCGCGAGTCGGCGATCCTGCGGATGGAACGCGCGCTCGGCGAGACGCGTATCGAAGGGGTGAAGACGACGGTCGACTTCTGCCGCGAGCTGCTCGGCGAGCCGGAGTTCCGCGCCGGCGGGATCGGCGTCGGGTGGCTGCCGGCGTATCTCGCGCGCCGAGCCGCCGCGGTTTGAGTCCATGCCGTCCTACTCACGGCGTCACGGGCGCGAAGTCGCGCTCCAGGCGCTGTACGGAACCGAGGTCGGGAAGCGTCCGGCCGACGAGATGCTGACCGAGCTTCTGGCACGCGACGAGACGTCCGAAGGCCGAGCCTTCGTGCGCGACCTCGTCATGGGCACCATCGAGAACGCGCACGAGTCCGACGCCTTGATCGCGCCGCTGCTCGAGGGATGGACGATCGACCGTCTCCCGACGATCGACCGCCTCATCCTGCGGATGAGCGCGTTCGAGCTGAACCACCGCAAGGAGATCGATCCCGCCGTCGTGATCAACGAAGCCGTCGAGCTGGCGAAGAAGTTCTCGACCGAGGACTCGGGGCGCTACGTCAACGGCGTCCTCGGCCGGATCGCCGGCGGCTCCGTCTCGCAGCGCAACGGGAGCGCCGAACGATGAGCCGCGCGATCGCGCGCCCGCGCGCCGGGATGCCGCGCCGGGCGGCCAAGCGCGGCCCGGGGATCGGCCGCATCATCATGCGGATCGTCAAGACCGTCTTGGTGCTGGTCCTGTTCGGCGTGCTGCTCTTCGTCGGTATCGTCGCCGGGATCGTCGCGTCGTACTCGCGGAATCTCCCCGACATCAACCGCATGGCGGACTACCAGCCGTCGCGCTCGACCCGCGTCTTCGCGCGGAACGGTGTCCCGCTCGCGAACCTGTACCGCGAGAACCGTACCTGGCTCCCGATCGAGAAGGTCCCGGTGATGGTGCGCAACGCGTTCATCGCGACCGAGGACGCGCACTTCTACCAGCACCACGGGATCGACTTCGGCGGGATCGCGCGCGCCGCGCTCGCCGACTACCGGCACCAGCAGTTCCAGGGCGCCTCGACGATCACGCAGCAGCTCGCGCGCGGCCTGTTCCTCTCGAACGAGGTCTCGTACGCGCGGAAGATCCAGGAAGCGCTGCTGGCGATGGAGATCGAGCGCTACTACACCAAGGACGAGATCCTCGAGCGGTACCTGAACCTGATCTTCTTCGGATCGGGCGCGTACGGCGTCGAAGCGGCGGCGCACACGTACTTCGGCACCGACGTCGCGCACCTCACGCTCCCGCAGGCGGCGATCATCGCCGGGCTGCCGGCGGCGCCGTCGGATTACTCGCCGTTCGTGAACTTCCCGCACGCGAAGCAGCGGCAGCGCCACGTGCTCGAGCGGATGGCCGAGGCCGGCTTCATCACCCGCGCGCAAGCAGCGAGCGCCGAACGCGCGCCGCTGAATCTGCTGCACGAGCGGCCGCAGGGCTTGCAGTCGTACCGCTACCCGTACTTCACCACCTACGTGACACATCTGCTCGAGCAGC
>DASWSC010000160.1:0-3227 GCA_036402855.1 Candidatus Elarobacter sp.
AGCGCTATCGCGAGCGGATCGCGCGCGCCCGACTCGTCGCGAATCCCGGCTGCTACGTGACCGCGTCGCTGCTCGCGCTCGTCCCGCTCGCGCCGCTCGCGGATCGCATCGCGACCGTCGTGATCGATGCGAAGAGCGGGATCACCGGCGCGGGCCGGACGCCGTCGGTTCCCTCGTTGTTCGCGGAAGTCGACGGCGACGTGCGCGCGTACGGTCTGAACGGGCACCGTCACGGTGCCGAGATCGTGCAGGAGGCGCGCGCCGTGGGGATCACGGCGCCGATCGTCTTCTCACCGCACGTCGTCCCGATCAAGCGCGGGATTCTGGCCGACGTCTACCTCATCCCGAGCTCGCCGCTCACGCGCGACGAGGTCCTCGCGCGCTACGAGCGGTTCTACGCGGCGAGCCCGTTCATCACGGTGCTCCGCGACGTGCGCGCGCCGCATCTCCCCGCGCTCGACGGGACGAACGACGCGCACCTCGCGGTCGCCGAGCGCGACGGCGTCGTGCACGTCCTCTCCGCGCTCGACAACCTCGGTAAGGGCGCCGCCGGCCAGGCCGTTCAAAACATGAACCTCGTACTCGGACTCCCGGAGGAGACAGGTCTCGATGCCCGCGCAACAGTCGGATAAGACCAACGACCACCCCGCCACCCGCCACGAAGCCAACGTGACCCGCCACGATGCCAACGTGACCCGCCACGATCCCAACGTGAGCCGCCACGATGCCAACGTGAGCCGCCACGATGTCATCCTGAGCCTGTCGAAGGATGATTCCGCAACAAACGGCGACCCGGTCCGCCTCATCGAGGTCCGGGGCGGCCTCGGCGCGGTCCCCGGGATCCGCATGGCCGGCGTCCACGCCGGGATCAAGAAGCGCAAGAGCGACCTCGCGCTGATCGCGCTCCCCGGCCCGCACGTCTGCGCCCAGGTCATCACGACGAACGAGATCAAGGCGGCGCCGCTGCTCGCGACCAGCGCGCATCTGGACGCGGACGGTGACGCGATCTCGGCGATCGTCTGCAACTCCGGGTGCGCGAACGCGTGCACCGGCGAGCGCGGGCTGCGCGATGCCGAGAACACGGCGCGCCACGCGGCGACGGTCCTCGGGCTGCGCCCGACCCAGGTCGTCGTCGCGTCGACCGGCGTGATCGGCGTGACGCTCCCGATGGATCGCTTCGCGAAAGGGCTCGACCGCGCGCACAAGCAGCTCTCCGAAGGCCCGGAAGCGGCGTACGACGCGGCCGAGGCGATCATGACGACCGATCACGTCCCCAAGCTCGCATCCTACGCGTGGCACGAGAACGGAAAGCGCCATGTGGTCGGCGGGATCGCGAAAGGCTCGGGGATGATCGCCCCCAACATGGCGACGATGCTGGCCTTCCTCGCGACCGACGCCGCCGTCTCGCGCGCCTCGCTCACCGAGGCGCTCCGCGAAGCGGCCGACGGAACGTTCAACATGATCTCGGTCGACGGCGACATGTCGACGAACGACGCCGTCTACTGCTGCGCGAAGCCCGGCGATTCCGATGCGACGCCCGGCCTGCGCGCGGCGCTCACCGCCGTCTGCCGCGACCTCGCGATCGCGATGGTGAAGGACGGCGAAGGGGCGACCAAGACGCTGACCTTCACCGTCACCGGCGCGCGCGACGCCCGGCAAGCGCGCGCGATCGCGCGCGCGGTGATCAACTCCAGCCTGGTGAAGACCGCGCTTTACGGCGAGGACCCGAACTGGGGCCGCATCGTCGCCGCCGCCGGTTCGGCGGGCGCGGGGATGGACCCGGAGACGTGGTCGCTGTACCTCGGCGAGAAGACCTGGGTCGAGCGCGGCGCAAGCGAGGCGATGAGCGAGGCGGAAGCGCACCACATGCTCGAAGAGCACAACGTCGACGCGCGCCTGGACCTCGGCATCGGCGTCGCGCACGCGACCGCGTGGGGCTGCGATCTGACCTCCGACTACGTGCGCATCAACGCGCACTACCGGACGTAGGCGCATGACGCCGATCGCCGTCTCGCGCGGGGCGCGGCTGGTGACGCAGCACCCGCATCTCATGGCGAACTACGGCCGGCTCGAGATGAACATCGTGCGCGGTGACGGGTGCTGGCTCTTCGACGAATCCGGGAACCGCTATCTCGACCTCGTCGCGGGGATCGCGGTCTGCGCGCTCGGGCACGCGCACCCGCGCATCGCGCGCGCGATCGCCGAGCAGGCCGCGACGCTGGTGCATGTCAGCAACCTCGTGCACCATGAGCCGGCGGGGACGCTCGCGGACCGGCTCGCCGAGCTCTCGGGTTTCGACGCGGTCTTCTTCTGCAACAGCGGCACGGAGGCGAACGAGGCGGCGATCAAGCTGGCGCGCAAGCACGCCTGGCGGCGCGGCGAGAAGAACCGCAACGTCGTCCTCGCGGCGCGCGGCTCGTTCCACGGGCGGACGATGGGCGCGCTCGCCGCCACCGACAACCCGGCATACCATGAAGGCTTCGAGCCGCTGCCGCGCGGGTTCGAGCACGTCCCGTACAACGACGTCGCGGCGCTCGAGGCGGCGATCGGGGAGACGACCGCGGCGTTCCTGGTCGAGCCGGTGCAGGGCGAGAGCGGCGTCGTCCCCGCGACGCAGGAGTACCTCGACACGGCGCGGCGGATGTGCGACGAGCACGGCGCGCTGCTCATCTTCGACGAGGTCCAGTGCGGGATGGGCCGGCTCGGCACGCTGTTCGCGTTCCAGCAGTACGGGGTACGGCCGGACGCGTTCACGCTGGCGAAGTCGCTGGCGAACGGGTTGCCGATCGGCGCGCTCGTCGTTCGCGGCGAGGCGGCGAGCTCGCTGAAACCGGGCGACCACGGGACGACGTTCGGCGGCTCGCCCGTGCCGGCCGCGGCGGCGCTGGAGCATCTCGCGATCCGCGACGTCGTCGACCTCGACCAGCACGTGACGACGGTCGGTGCTCTGCTGCGCGCGGAGCTGACCGCGGTCGCGACGGAGCTGCCCGCGGTGTTCGAGGCGCCGCGCGGCGGCGGATTGATGCTCGGGTTGCCGGTGCGCGAGCCGCACGTGGCCAAGGAGTTCGTCGCGCGCGGGCTCGACCACGGGGTGCTCTTGAACGCGGCGGGCCGGAACACGCTCCGCTTCGTGCCGCCGCTCGTCATCAGCGCGGACGAGGTCCGCGACGCCGCGCAGCGGCTGCGCGCGACGATTGCGGCCGTGCTGGCGGGATAGTCGCTCACCC
>DASWSC010000161.1:0-3282 GCA_036402855.1 Candidatus Elarobacter sp.
CCACTTTGCCGTGCGCGACGTAGCGCTGGTCGTTCAGCCAGTCGCGCGTGATCGCGAGGTCGTCTTCCATCGTCGCGGCATGGAAGCCGCGCTCGACGTCGTCGCCGCGCAGGTAGTCGATCGCGCACCCGACGTAGCCCGCGCTCCCCACGAGGTCGGTGATGCGGCGCAACTCGGCATCGAAACCGTAGATCCCCTCGAGGACGATCACGGCCGGGCGCGGCGTCTCGTCGCGCCGTGAGACATAGGTCCGCATCGGACCCCGCTGACCGCTGATCGTCGTCGTTTCGGTGATCATGCCGTGTCCTCTCGCCCCCTTCCGCACCGTACCCCTGCCGGCCAGGTCGAACGCGGGCGGCCGGGTATACGCCGTGGCGAGTGAAAAGCGAACAGGCGGCCAGACGGGCTCCTCAGGCGCAAACCGTCCCGGCGCCTGCGGGTTAGGCGACGCACCATGGCTTCGACGAGCTCGGCGGCGCTTTCCGACCGGTTCGCACTGTTCCGGGACCCTCATCCGGCCCCGATCGCGACGTTCGCCGAGGACGTGCGCACGGGGCTCGGCGCGCGCCCGCTGACGCTCACGCCGAAGTACTTCTACGACGATCTCGGGTCGGCGCTGTTCGAGGCGATCACCCGGCTCCCCGAATATTATCTGACGCGCGTCGAGCGCGATCTTCTGGCGACGTACGGACGCGAGATCGCGGCCGCGTTTCCGGGGCCGCTCGAGCTGATCGAGCTCGGCAGCGGCAGCGCGCTGAAGACGCGGCTGCTGATCGACGCGATCCTCGAGCTGCAGCCCGCGCTCACGTATCACCCCATCGACATCTCCGCGGAAGCGCTCAGCGAGTCGTCGCTGGCGCTGCTGGGCGCGTACGAGCGGCTGCGCGTGATCGCGTACGCCGGCGACTACTTCCCGCTGCTCCGCGCGAAAGGGCTCGCGACGCGCCACCGTGCGCTCACGCTGTTCCTCGGCTCGAACATCGGCAACTTCGAGCCCGATCAAGCGCGCGAGCTGCTCTCGCTGCTCGGCGCGGCGCGGCATTCCGGCGACGGTCTGCTGATCGGCTACGACCTCAAGAAAGATCCCTCGATCCTGGAGCTCGCGTACGACGATCCGACCGGCGTCACGGCGGCGTTCAACAAGAACCTGCTCGCGCGGATCAACCGCGAGCTCGGCGCGGATTTCGACCTCGGCGCGTTTCGGTTCCAAGCGCGCTGGAACGAGGCGAGCGGAGCGGTCGAGTCGTTCCTGGTCAGCGAGCGCGAGCAGCGCGTGCAGATCCCCGCGGCCGGGCTGCGCGTGGAGTTCGGGCGGGACGAGACGATCCACACCGAGTCGTCGTACAAGTTCACTCGCGAAGAGATCGCCGAGCTCGCGAAGGAGTGCGGGTTCGCGCACCGGGCGACGTACTCCGACGCGGCCGGGCGCTACGCGCTGAGCCTCTTCACCGTCGCCTGAAGCGGCGGATCGCGGCGTCCACCTCCGCCTCGGAATGCAGCGCGAGCCGTTCGTCGTCGACCGGCACCGCGCCGCGGTCGTCGGCGCAGACGTACGTCGTCGCCTCCACCGCTCCGCCGGCCGTCTCGACGACGACCGCGATCCGCCGGTACTTCGGGACCTCTTCCCACGCGTCGGCGAGCTCCCAGCCCGCCTCGTCGAGCTCGATCAGCACGCCCTCGACCTGCGCGCCCGGATCGTCGGACCGCTGCAGCGAGAGATAGCCCGACGCGCACGCGACCTTGCGGTATCCCTGCAGCCTCGCGGGGCGCGCCGCGTGGTCGCGCTCGAAGATCGCCTCGCGCCACGCCGCGTTGCGGAACGTGCCGTAGCCGAAGAGCGGCGTCAGCGCACGCAGAGGTTCAGCACCGCGCGCCGCACGGCGTCGTTCTCGGCGAGCGTGCGCCGATGGCTGTACGCGACCGCGACCGCGTTCGCCGCGTCGACGGCGATCACCACGAAACCGGTGTAGCGCTCGTTCTCCGCCGTGCCGCGGTCGTCGGCGTAATCGGCGTACCAGCCGTCCTGCGTGCCGTTGCAGATGCGCAGCGCGCGCCCCGGCTGCGGAAAGTCGGGACCATGCCGGAACGCCTCCAGCGTCCGGCCGTTCGCGGGCTCGCTGCGCACGATCACGGCCTCGCCGCCCGCCTCCGGGCCGACGACCAGCGCGCGCGTCCCGGACTCGAAGTTCCCGCCGACGACGGCCCAGCCGCTCGGCAGCCGCAGCTCGATTCCCAAGGAGCGCACGACGTTCGCGAGCGTCGCCGACGCCGCGGGCGTCGCGGACGCGGCCGGACTCGGCGAGGGCCGTGGTGCCGGCGACGCGCTTTGCGCGCGGGCGCCGGCCGCGCTCAGCGCGAGCAGTGTGACGGCGAGGGCGGCGGCGAGGTGCGGCTTCATGTGCGAACGGCGTTCTCCGCGGCGCGCAGCGAGAGGTCGGCGACGATGGCGAGGGCCGCCGCGGCGAGCGCGCCGGCGAAGATCTTCTGCGGGTTGTCGGTGCTGATTCCCTCGAACAGCAGCACGCCGAGCCCGCCGGCGTTGATCCAGGCGGCGACCGTCGCGAGTGCGACCAGGGAGACGGTCGCGATCCGCACCCCGCCCAGCACGACCGGGAGCGCGGCCGGGAACTCGACCCGCAGCAGGGTCTGGCGCGCGGTGAAGCCGAGTCCGCGCGCCGCGTCGACCAGCGCCGGGTCGACGCCCCGTAAGCCCGCCACGACGCCGCGGATCAGCACCATCTGCGCGTAGGCGACCAGCGCGACGATCGCGGTCGGCTTCCCGAGCCCGAGGACGGCGACCAGAAGCCCGAGCAGCGCGAGGCTCGGGATCGTGTAGAGCGCGCCGGTCGCCCCGAGCACGACCGCCCCCACGCGCGGCCGCCGCGCCGCGAGGACGCCGAGCGGCACCGCGATGACGAGCGCGACGGCGAGCGCGACGGCGACCAGCACGACGTGCTCGGCGAGGAGCGCGCCGACCCGCTCGGGATGCGCCGCGAGGTAGGTCATCGCTCGATGAGGGGGCGGTCGAGGACGAGCCGCCGCGTCTCGGGATCGACACCGACCAGATCGCGGACGAATCCGTCGGCCGGGTGCTCGAGGATCTCGGCCGGCGCGCCGGTCTGCACGACTCGGCCCGCGTTCATCACGACGATCCGGTCGGCGAGGCGCAGCGCTTCGTCGACGTCGTGCGTCACGAAGACGACCGTGGTGCGCAGCTCGCGGTGGACGCGTGCGATCTCGGCCTGCAGCGAGGCCCGCACGATCGCGTCGACCGCCGCGAAC
>DASWSC010000162.1:0-13005 GCA_036402855.1 Candidatus Elarobacter sp.
CGTGAGCGCCCCAATGTCAGCGTGAGCGCCCCAATGTCATCCTGAGCTTGTCGAAGGATGCGCCAGGGGCACCACCGTGCCTTGCGGCTCATGCTTCGACAGGCTCAGCATGACAGTGGGGCGCGCAACGCCGTTTTCGCGGGCGGGCGCTGCGGCGTGACGGCGTGGTTAGCGGCGGGGCTTGGACTTTAGCGTTTCGCCGACGGCGAGCATGACGAGCACGGTCGTGCCGAGGCCGATGGTCCAGGCGGCGAGACCCTCTCCTACCGGACCCGCGCTCGCGAGCGAATAGCCGCCGCGGTCGTCGGGATGGTGCAGCGTATCGACGTACGCGGTGAGCGCGTCGAGATCACCCTGCGGGATCAACTTCGCGTCGAACTTCGGCATGATCCCCGGCCCGACGCGGACCGCTTCGGCGGTCTGCAGCGGCGTCGACTGCAGCACCGCGGGCGCGAGCCAGCCGAATCCCGCCACCGCGCCGGTCCCCGTCGCGCCGTGACAGGCCTGACAGTTCTCCTCGAAGATCACCCGCCCGCGCGTGAGGTTCGTGCTCGCATGGACCTGCGGAATCGGCTCGCCGCGCCCGCCGTGCGAGGTGACGTACGCGATGATCGCGTCGATCTGCTCGCGCGGGAACGACGGCGGCCCGCGCATCGGCTCGGTCGCGGGGACCTCGCGCGGCATCCGCCCCGTCGCGAGCTGGAAGTCGAGATCGGCGGCACCGGCGCCGGTGAGCGCCGGACCGTTCGGCGTTCCCTCGAGGTTCGCGCCGTGACAGTGGATGCAGTGCAGCGCGTAGAGATCGCCGCCCGCCTTCGCGCGGTCTGCCGGCGGCGGCGCCGGTGCGGCGACGTGCGTCAGCGGCGGCTTCGGCTGCCCGGCCGACGTCGTCGCGAACAGCAGGCTCGCGACCAGCGGCGCGATCACGGCGTCGGCACCGGCTCTTCCTCGAAGCCGCCTTCCGGCGCGCGTTTGAGCACGACGCGGGACGGGTGATCCTCCTCGTACGCGTGCCGTGCCTGGAGCTCGGTGCAGATTCTCCACGCGACCAGCGCGGCGACCGGCGGCGCGACCCAGACGGCGATCCGGTAGAACCACGCGAGCTGCTGGACCGAGACGCGCCACAACCGCGCCTGGACGTCGTCGCTCCCGGCGAAGAGGAGCATCGCGGCGAACGTGATCGCCGCGACGCCGAACGACGTGCGGAGCCGGTGCTGCCACGGATATTGCAGCAGCTCGTGGTACGCGCGGTCACCGGTGAGCCGCCGTTCGATCCACGGCCATGCGTACAACGTCGCGAAGAAGCACAGCGGCAGGACGATCCCCGGCCACAGCAGCGCCGAGATCGTGTGCCGGCCGAGGTGGATCGCCCACGGCGGCCCGATGCGCAGCGCGCCGTCGAGCCAGCCGACGTACCAGTCGGGCTGCGCCGGCGAGGCGACGGTCCACGGGTCGTACGGCCCGTACTCCCACACCGGGTTGATCTCGACCAGCCCGCCGAGCAGCAGCAGGACGCCGAAGGTCGCCGCCATCAGCGCGAGCGACTTCACCGCGTACGTCGGCCAGAGCGGCGAGCCGACGACGTTGTTCTCGCGCTGCCGTTCGCCCGGGAACTGCGTGTGCTTCTGGTGCCACAGGATCCCGACGTGCAGCGCGATCAGCGCGCCGAGCGCGAGCGGGATGAACAGGATGTGGATCGCGTAGAGCCGGTTCGTCGTCTCCGGGCTCGGAAAGCCGCCGCCGAAGAACAGGTACGCGGCCCAGGAGCCGACCACCGGGATCGAGAGCGCGATCGACTGCGCGATCCGCAGCCCGGCGCCGGAGAGCTGGTCGTCGGGGAGCGAGTATCCGGTGAACCCGTCGCCCATCACGAGCAGCAGCAGCGTGAGGCCGATCAGCCAGTTCAGGTCGCGCGGCTTGCGGAACGCGCCGGTGAAGAAGATGCGCGCCATGTGCGCGATCACGGCGGCGGCGAAGAGCAGCGCGCACCAGTGATGCGCCTGCCGGATCAGCAGCCCGGCCTGCGCTTCGAACGAGATGCGCAGCACCGACGCGTACGCGTCCGATACCGTGCGGCCGTCGAGCGACGGGACCGCGTGCCCTTGATAGATCGCGTGGTGCGCCGACGGGTGGAAGAAGAACGTGAGGTACGTCCCGCTCAGGACGATGAAGAGGAAGCAGTACGCCGCGACCTCGCCCAGCATGAACGACCAGTGATCGGGAAACGCCTTGCGCAGCGCGTGGCGCAGAAACGGTGCGGCGCCGAGCCGCTCGTCGAGCGCCAGGACGAGGCGGCGGATCATCCGGTCTCCCACGCGTCGGGGCCGACGAAGTCCGACAGCGTACCGCCGGCGCGCAGCGTCCCGTCGCCGTCGACGCTGATCGGAAGCTGCGGCAGCGCGCGCGCCGCCGGACCGAACAGCACCGTGCCGCCGTCGAGGACGTCGAACGCCGACTGGTGACACGGGCACATCAACTGCTGCGGTCCTTCGCGGTACAGCGCGACGGGACAGCCCGCGTGCGTGCAGACTTTCGAGTACGCGACGAATCCGCGCGGCGTCCAGGCGCGCCGCTCGCCCGGCATGCGGAGCCGGCCCTCTTCGACGCGGACGAGCATGATCGCGTCGTTCGCCATGTTCGTGAAGTGGTCGGGGCCGACTTGCCCCTCCGGAAACGCCGTCACGACGCTGCCCACCTCGAGGAGCTCGGCGCGAACGACCGATCCGTCCTCGCGCACGAGCCGCGTCCCCGCCTTCCAGCCGCTGCGTCCGACGTGGTTCTCCGGCGACGGCCCGAGCGAGCGGACCGGAAAGAGCGCCGCGATCCCGAGGAAGCCGAGCGCGCTCCAGCCGAGCCGCATGAGCCACGTCCGCCGGCCGGTGATCTCGCCGGCGCCTGCGACGAGCTGCGAGACCGCGTCCGCGCGCTCGTTCTCCCCGGAGCGCAGCGGGTGCTGCGGATCGGCGACCTGCTCGTGCGGCAGCAGCTCGCGGCTCCACGCGATCAGCGCGCCCGCGACGCCGAAGAGCGCCGCCGCCAGGCCGGCGCCTTCGATCTGCGCCGACGCGCCGCGCGCGTATGCTATGGCGAACGTCACGCTGCCGGCGATCGAGAGGAGCAGCCACACCGCGGCGCGCAGCTCGCCGCGCTTCTCCGCGCGGTTCACCGCACGAAGTAGATGGTGGCCCAGAGCCCGAGCCACACCGCGAAGACGAAATGCCAGTAGTACGAGATCGCTTCGGCGCCGGCCGCGTGCTCTTGGCGGAAGCCCGGCTTGTCGACGCCCGCCGCGAGGAACGCCAGCATGATCACGCCCGCCGTCACGTGCGCGGCGTGGAACCCCGTCATCCCGTAGAAGACCGACCCGTACGCGTGCGTGGCGAAGGTGAACGTGTTCTTGCTCCAGCCGTGCATCGTCTCGGCCAGGAAGAGCGCGCCGCACGCCACCGTCCCGAACAGCCAGAGCCGCGCGCGGGTCCGCCGGTTCGCGTGCACGTCGCGAATACCGAGCAGCACCAGCAGGCTCGAGAGCCCGAGCAGCGCGGTCCCCACCGAGGACTCGACGGTGTCGAGCTGGACCCCCGCCGGCGGCCACTGTCCGGCGCGCCCGCGCAGATCGAAATACGCGGCGAACCACGCCGCGAAGAACATGAGCTCAGACGACAGGAACAAGATCACGCCCAGGACGAGCGCGTGTCCTCGAACCGTCAGGCGTTCACCGCCCGCGGCGTTGCCGATGCGTGCCGACATCCGAGCATTCCTTACCCCGGCTCCGGCTCGGTGAGACGCCGCTCAAGCGGGTACGAGCAGCCACATGCGGTTCGCCGCGTCCGTCATCGTGCTCGCCGCGTCGTTGCTGCTCGCAGGCTGTTCCGCGCTCCCGGCCGGCGCGACGCAGCAGGCGGGGGTCCTGCGCGGCGTGTGGGTCGTCTTCCTGAGCGCCGGTGCGGTCGTGTACGTCCTGGTCGCCGGGCTGATCGTGTGGTCCGCGATCGCATACCGGCGCCGCGACCCGGCGACGGTCCAGGCCGCCGCGTTTCACCAGAACGTTCCGCTCGAGCTCGCCTGGACGGTGATCCCGGTGATCGTGGTCGCCGGGCTGTTCGCCGTGACGTACGCAGCGGAGCGGCACGTCGAGAGCGTCGTGAGCCCGCCCGGTGAGACGGTGCAGGTCGTCGGCTTCCGCTGGTCGTGGCGATTCCTCTACCCGCGCGAGCACATCGCGATCGAAGGGACGTCGGACCGCCCGCCGGAGCTCGTGCTCCCCGCCGGGCGGACGACCGAGATCCGGCTGACGTCCAGCGACGTCATCCACGCGTTCTGGGTGCCGGACTTCCTCTTCAAGCGCGACGCGATTCCGGGGATCGTGAACGTCTACGACTACACGCCGCTGCGCGAGGGCCTCTACCCGGGACGCTGCGCCGAGTACTGCGGGACCTTCCACGCGCACATGTCGTTCACGGTTCGCGTCGTCTCGCCGGAGGCGTTCGCGCGGTGGGTCCGCGAGCGGGGGACGGCTGCGTGAGCGCCGTCGCCGCGCCGCCGCGCGCGCTCGCCAAGGACGGGCTCGTCGCATGGCTCGTGACGACCGACCACAAGAAGATCGGCATCCTCTACATGCTGACGAGCTTGGCGTTCTTCCTGATCGCCGGGTTCCTCGCCGACGTCATCCGCCTGCAGCTCGCCGCCCCGCAGCAGACGATCGTCGGGCCGCACGAGTACAACCAAGTCTTCACGCTGCACGGCACGGCGATGATCTTCTTGTTCGTCGCGCCGTTCGGGTTCGGGCTGGCGAACTATCTGATCCCGCTCCAGATCGGCGCGCCCGAGATGGCGTTCCCGCGCCTGAACGCATACTCGTTCTGGCTGTTCTTGATCGGCGGCCTGACGGTGTTCGCCGGCCTCATCACGCAAGGCGGCGCGGCCGCGTCCGGGTGGACCGCGTTCGCGCCGCTCTCCGACGTGCGCGTCTCGGCGGGGGTCGGGCAAGACCTGTGGATCCTCGGGCTCACCATGACCAGCATCTCGGGGATCATGACGGCGATCAACTTCCTCGTGACGCCGATCGTCTTTCGCGCGCCCGGGATGTCGATGTGGCGGCT
The DNA here is from genome assembly GCA_036402855.1 of Candidatus Elarobacter sp. GTDB lineage: Bacteria > Vulcanimicrobiota > Vulcanimicrobiia > Vulcanimicrobiales > Vulcanimicrobiaceae > Vulcanimicrobium. Next base: position 5,103 of record DASWSC010000162.1, read on the forward strand.
GCCGATCTTCACCTGGGAGATGATCGCGACCGCGCTGCTAATCTTGATGGCGTTCCCCCCGCTGACGACCGCGTTCGCGATGCTGCTGCTCGACCGCCACGCGGGCGCGCGCTTCTTCGATCCCGGCGGCGGCGGCGATCCCGTCCTGTACCAGCACGTGTTCTGGTTCTTCGGCCACCCCGAGGTCTACGTGATGATCTTGCCGTTCTTCGGCGTGATCACCGAAGTGGTCTCGGTCTTCTCGCGCAAGCCGGTGTTCGGGTACACCGGTTTGGTGCTCGCCGCGTTCGGGATCGCCGGTCTCTCGATGGGCGTCTGGGCCCACCACATGTTCACCACGGGACAGGTCGCGAACCCGTTCTTCTCCGGGCTGTCGTTCCTGATCGCCGTGCCGACCGGGATCAAGTTCTTCAACTGGATCGGGACGATGTGGAAGGGCGCGATCAGCTACGAGACCCCGATGCTCTTCGCGCTCGGTTTCATGCTGAATTTTCTCATCGGCGGGATCACCGGCGTCATGGTCGCCTCGCCGCCCCTCGACTACCACGTCGAGGACAGCTACTTTCTGATCGCCCACTTCCACTACACGCTGGGCGGAGGGTCGATGTTCGCGATCTTCGCCGCGCTGTATTTCTGGTTTCCGAAGATCTGGGGCGTCAAGCTCGGCGAGGGCCTCGGCCGGCTGCACTTCGCGCTGATGTTCGTAGGCTTCAACCTGGCGTTCTTCCCCATGTTCCTCCTCGGCGTGATGGGGATGCCGCGGCGCGTCTACACGTATCCCGCGCAGGCCGGCTGGGGACCGCTCAACTTCGCTTCGTCGGCCGGCGTCGCGCTGATCACGCTCGCGACCGCGGTGCTGATCTGGAACGTGATCGTCTCGTGGCGCAAGCGCGTGCCGCTTCCCGACGATCCGTGGGGCGCCGCTTCGTCGCTGGAGTGGGCGACCTCGTGCCCGCCGCCCGAGTTCAACTTCCGCGCGATCCCGCCGATCCGCTCGAAGCGCCCGGCGTTCGACCTGCACCATCCCGAGCTCGCGAAGGACTCGCCGAAATGACGGTCGCGCTGCGGATGTTCCTTTCGTCGATGGGCTTCGGGCTGGTCGTCGCCGCCGTGTACTGGACCACGACGCACGAGAACGTCGGGACGATCCTGCTCGGCCTGTTCGGCGCAGGCTTCGCGTTCGTCGCCGCCTACCTGATGGTGATCAAACCGAAGACGCGCCTCGACGGCGACGAGCAGCGCGCGCCCTCCGAGCTCGCCGGCGAGACGATCGGCGTCTTCTCGCTCGAGTCGCCGTGGCCGATCGTGCTCGCCGTCTCGACCGCGGCACTGCTCGTCGGGATCGTGCTGCACCCGCTGCTCGCCGTCTTCGCGTTCCCCGCGCTCTGCGTGACGTTATGGCAACTGGTCCGCGAGAGCGTCTGACCGCGGCGATGCCGGGCTGGTACTCGCGCGCCGAGGCGTGGTTCAAGCTCCTGGCGGCGCTCGCGCTCGCGTGGATGGTGCTGACGCGCATTCTCGACGTGCTGGTCGAGCTCTCCGACGTGACGGTGATTCTGGTCGGCGGGATCCTGCTCGCGTACCTCGTGCTGCCGCTGGTGCGGCGGCTCAACGAGCGGCTCCCGCTGTGGGCGGCGCTGAGCATCGTCTACGGCGGCGGCGCGGTGATCATCCTCGCCGGCATCTACCTGCTGGTCCCGGTGATGATCGCGCAGGCGCAAGATCTCGTCGCCTCGCTCCCCGCGATGCGCAAAGTCCTCGATGCCTATCTCTCGACGACGCACAATCCCGTCGTCACGCACTTTCCGCCGGCGCTGCGCGGGTATGCCGCCAAGGTTCCGCAGCAGCTCGGGATCGAGCTCCAGCGCCTTTCGCTCGGCTTCAGCTCGCACGTGGTCCCGGCGCTCCTCTCGGTCGTCACCGTCGGCGCGCTCGCCGTCGCGATCCCGGTCGTCTCGATCTACATGCTCGCCGAGTCGACGATGATCAAGCGGTTCTTCGCGCGGATGGTTCCGCCGGAGCGCCGCGAGCTCGCGATGGACATTCTGTCGGACATCGACGGCGTCATCGGCGGCTTCGTCCGCGGCCAGCTCATCGTCGCGGCAGTGATCGGCGTGCTCGCAACGGCGGCGCTGCTGATCCTGCACGTCCCGTACGCGGTGCTGATCGGCGCGTGGGCCGGGATCGCCGACGTCGTCCCCTACGTCGGCCCGTTCGCCGGCGCGATTCCGGCCGCGCTGGTCGCGCTCTTCGCGAACGGTTGGCCGAACGCGGTGGCCGTCATCGTGGCGTTCACGGTGATCAACCAGTTCGAAGGACATGTGCTCGGCCCGCGGATCGTCGGCAGCACCGTCAAAGTGACCCCGCTCGCCGTGATCTTCGCGCTGCTCATCGGCGCGCACGTCTTCGGATTCCTCGGGCTCTTGATCGCGGTCCCGGTCGCCGGCATCATCCGCGTCCTCCTCGTCCGCCGCTTCCCGGACGACGAGATCACCAACGCCGAGATCCGCCCCGGTCTCACGCAAAAACCGCTCACCGAAGTCGACCCCGAAGCAACCGAAGCCTGACCGAGAATCCTAGCGCGCGCTGTGGACGGCGCGATACCTCCCGGTCAGCCCCTGATGCGGCGGAGGCCGGAATAGACGTTCCAGCGATCGCCGCGGACGAAGCCGGCCAAGGTCAGGTCGAACGCGCGGGCGAGGTCGATCGCGAGGCTGCTCGGTGCCGAGACCGATCCGACGATGGGGATTCGCGCCGCGATCGCTTTCTGCGCGATCTCGTAGCCGCACCGGCCGCTGACGATGAGCGCGCACTCCGCGGGATCGACGTCGCCGCGCAGCGCGATCGTCCCGACCACCTTGTCGACGGCGTTGTGCCGTCCCACGTCCTCTCGCACCGCGATCAGTCTGCCGTCGAGCGCGAACAGCGCCGCGGCGTGAAGACCGCCCGTCGTCTCGAACACGTTTTGCCGCAAGCGCATCCGCTCCGGCAGCTGCGCCAGCAGCGCGCCGGAGATCAGCGCGTCGTCGTCGAGCCTTCGCATCCCGCGCTCGCGCAACAGCTCGATCCCCGCCGTCCCGCACACCCCGCACGCGCTCGAGATCGTGAAATGCCGCTCGAGCAGGATCCCGGCGGCGAGCCGCGCGCGCAGGTCGACCGTGACGACGTTGCCGCGTTCGTCCTCGCTCAGGCCGGCGTCGTCGCAGTGCCGAATCGCCGCGATCGCGTCGCGGTTCGGCACGATCCCTTCGCCCAGGACGAATCCCGCCGCGAGCTCCAGGTCCGCCCCGGGCGTGCGCATCGTGACCGCGACGCGCCGCGTCTCGCCGCCGGCCCGCAGCCGGATCTCGAGCGGTTCCTCGACGCAGACGCGGTCGACGCGCTCGCGCAGCCCGCCGTCGCGCAGCACCACGGCGCGGACGTCCGCCGAGGCCGAGCGCTGAGCGGGAACCCCGGCGATCACGTGGCGGTCCTCGCCGGCGTCGCGGCGTCGAGGCGCTCGCGCTGCGGACGGACGGTGTATTTCGGGTCCTTCGCCGACTGCGTCCCCGCCGCGCTCACCGCGAAGCGCTCGAACACGCCCGCGATCGCCACGCACGCGGCCGCGGCTCGCGTCGCGGTGCGGCTTTTCCGTCCGAGCACGCCGATCGCGCCGCCCGCGAGGGACAGCGCCTCGGCGACGCTGCGGAAGCTGCCTGCCTTTCCTTGATGATAGGGCTCTGCCATGAACGCGCCGAGCCGGTGTTCCATGACGCGTCCCGCGACCGGCAACCCGAACGCTCCGGCCAGCATCATGCGGCGCGCGAACCCGCTCTGCTCGGCAGGCGCGAACGCCGCGCCGACCGCGCCTGCGGCGCCCGCGCCGCTGGCGGCGAACAGAAACGGCAGCGTCTGCGAGGCTTCGCGCCAAACCGGCGTCGCCGTATCGGCGATGAGCACCGCCGTATAGACCGTGATGAACGGCCCGAGCGCGGCGGCGGCGACTTCCAGCAGGCGCGAGCCGCGCTCCCAACCGAGCAGCTCCGCCGCCGTCGACGCCGTGACCGTCGCGCCGAAGGCGCTCAGCAGCCACGTTCCGACGCTCATCGGCGAGGTCGGCTTGAACACGCGCAGCATCATGGCGAATCGCGCCGGGACGCCCAGGTCGGCGATCAGCAGCACCGGCGAGGTCATCACGCCGGCGAGGGCGGCTCGCTTCAGGACGACCGCGAGCTCGTGCTCGCCGCGCACGCGGGCGGCGACGCACTGCACCGACGCGGCGCCCATCATTCCGCCGAGCCAGAAATACCACGGGATCAGCGGCGTCCACTGATGCGGCTTGACGACGGGCCGCCCGTAGTACGAGACCGATTCGCTCACCGGCGGGCACCGAGCGCGGCGAGCGCGGTCGCTCCGACCAGCGCCAGCGCGGCGTGCGCGGCGACGCGCCACATCTTCGGCAGATCGCGCGTGGTATCGACGGGATCCGGCGGGAGCCCGTAGACCTCGGGCTTGTCGAGCAGCAAGAAGAACGCACCCGCGCCGCCGATCCCGCCGGCCTCGTCGCGCAGGTAGAGGCTCGCGTCGCGGAACTGCGCGTTGGCGCGCACGCCCTCGAGCCGCCGGTCGGCGCGCTCGCGGAGCTCGTCGAGATCGCCGTACTGGATCGACTCGGTCGGACACGCCTTCGCGCAGGCCGGCGTCTTGCCCGCGGTGAGGCGGTCGTAGCAGAGCGTGCACTTGCCGGCGTGCCCGTCGGTCTCGCGCTTCGCGATGACGCCGAAGGGGCAGGCCGGGACGCAGTAGCCGCAGCCGTTGCAGACGTCTTCCTGGACGATCACCGTCCCGAACTCGGTGCGGATCAGCGCGCCGGTCGGACAGACGTCGAGGCACGCCGCGTGCGTGCAGTGCTTGCAGACGTCCGACTCCATCAGCCACCGCCCGCCGGTCGCGAGCTGCTCGACGAACGCGACGTGCCGCCAGGTCGTGCCGTTCAGCTCGCCGGTGTTGTCGTACGACTGCGCGGTGAACTCCAGGCCGTCCTCGGGAAGCTGGTTCCACTCCTTGCACGCGACCTCGCACGCCTTGCAGCCGATGCAGAGCGTCGTGTCGGTGAAGAATCCCTTGCGCGGCTGCGGGTTCTCGTACGTCGCGCGTTCCATCACTCTTCCACCGGGAGGCCGGCGCGGCGGCGGTACTCGTTGACGAGCGCGGTCAGCGCCTTGCCGCGCGGCCGCCGCCCCGCGCGCACGTCGCACGACGACGCCTTCGTCTCCTGAATGTGCACGTTCGGGTCGACGCTGATCGCCCACAGATCGTTCGCCGCGTCGCCCGTGGTGATGCCGCGCGAGCCCCAGTGGTACGGCAGCCCGACGACGTGCGTCGGGCGGCCGCCGATGACGTAGTCCGGGATGCGTTCGGTCACCAGGACGCGCGCCTCGATCGCGCTGCGCGCCGAGACGATCGTCGCCCACCCGCCGTTCTCGAGCCCACGCTCCGCCGCCAGCGCCGGGCTGACCTCGCAGAACATCTCCGGCTGCAGCTCGGAGAGATGCGGCACGTTGCGCGACATCGCGCCCGCGGTGTGGTGCTCGGTCAGCCGGTACGACGTCGTGACGTACGGGAACACCGCAGCGCCGGGCTCGCCGGGCGGCGGATGGTACGGGTTGTTCGCGCTCGGCCAGCGCTCGCGCACCGGGTTCGCCTGCTGCCCGTACAGCGCGTTCGCGATCGGCGACTCTTCCGGCTCGTAGTGCGTCGGGAACGGTCCGTCGACCAGCCCGTCCGGCGCGAACAGCCAGCCCTTGCCGTCGCCTTGCAAGATGAACGGCGACTGCCCGTCGAGCGCGTCGTTGCCCTTCGCGCCGTCCGGCGGCACGTAATCCGGCGCCTTGTCCTCGGTGAAGTCGGGGACGTCCTCACCCGTCCATCTCTTCTGCGCGGCGTCCCACCACACGTAGCGCTTGCGCTCGCTCCACGGCGTCCCCGACGGGTCGGCCGAGGCGCGGTTGTACAAGATGCGCCGGTTGAGGGGCCAGGCCCAGCCCCAGTCCGGCGCGACCCAGGACTGCTCGGCGCCCGGTCTGCGGCGCGCGGCCTGGTTCTGCTCGTCCTTGAACACGCCGCAGTAGATCCAGCACCCGCACGCCGTCGAGCCGTCGGGCTTCAGCTTCAAGTACGTCGGCAGCGCCTTGCCGTCCATCCCCCAGCCGTTGATCTCGCGCAGCACGGCATGCGCGTCGGGCTCCTGAATCGCGCCTTCGGTCGGATAGTCCCAGGTCAGCTCGAGCACGGCGCGGTCGCGCCGCTCCGCCGAGCCGCTGAGCTTCTCGCGGATCCGCTTGCCGAGGTGGTAGAAGAACCACAGCTCGGACCGGCAATCGCCTTGCGGCTCGACGGCCTTGTGATGCCATTGCAGCAGCCGCTGCGTGTTCGTGTACGAGCCTTGCTTCTGCAGATGGTCGGCGGCGGGGAGCAGGAAGACCTCGGTCTTGATCGCCTCGGTCCGCAGCTTGCCGGTCTCGATCTCGGGCGAGTCGTACCAGAACGACGCCGACTCGATCTCGAAGAAGTCGCGCACGACGAGCCAGTCGAGATTCGCCATCGCGCGCCGGTGCAGCGAGGCGTTCGGTGAGCCGACCGCCGGGTTCTCACCGACGACGAAGAAGCCTTTCACGTCGCCGAGCAGCATCCCCATCACGCTCGGAAACGTCGAATGGTTTCCCGTGATGCGCGGCAGGTACTCGAAGCACCAATCGGTCGCGGCGCTCGCGTTCTCGCCGTACCATGCCTTCATCAAGCTGATGAAGTACGACGGCATCTCGGCCCACAAGCCGTGCTTCGCGCTGACCTTCTCGAGATACGTCTTGCTGTCGGCGTGCTCGCCCTGCGGCATCGGGATGTAGCCCGGGAGCAGCTCGTAGAGGGTCGGGATGTCGGTCGAGCCCTGGATCGAGGCATGGCCGCGCAGCGCCAAGATCCCGCCGCCGGGGCGGCCGATGTTCCCCAGCAAGAGCTGGACGATGCCGGCGGCGCGGATGTACTGCACGCCGACGGTGTGCTGCGTCCAGCCGACCGAGTAGCAGAACGCGCTCGTTCGCTCGCGGCCGGAGTTCGCGCACAACGCCTCGGCGACGCGCACGAGCTGGTCGCGCGGCGTCCCGCAGACGCGCTCCACCATCTCCGGGGTGTAGCGCGCATAGTGCTTCTTGAGAAGCTGGAAGACGCAGCGCGGGTGCTGGAGCGAGGGGTCGACGTGCGGCGGCTTGCCGTGCTGGAGGAGGCGCTTCTGCGCCGCCTCCTCGCGCGGGCTGAGCTTGTGCGTCACCTCTTTCTCGCCCGCCGCCGATGAGCCCATCCGCCGTCCCGCCGCGCCCTTCAGCGAGAGGTCCTCGTACTGCCACGACGCGAGGTCGTAACTGTCTTCGTTCGGCGCGAAGCCCGAGAAGACGCCGTCGCCCTCGTCGGTGTCGCGGAAGCGCTCGTCGACGATCGCCGGCGCGTTCGTGTACGCCTTGACGTACTCGTCGAACCAGCGCTCGTGGGTGAGGATGTAGTTCACGATCCCGCCGAGGAACGCGATGTCGGTCCCCGGGCGGATCCGCACGTGCTCGGTCGCCGTCGCGCTGGTGCGCGTGAAGCGCGGGTCGACGTGAAAGACCTGCGCGCCCCGCTCGCGCGCCTCCATGACCCACTGGAATCCGACCGGATGGTTCTCCGCCATGTTGGACCCCATGATGACGATGCAGTCGGCGTTCTGCAGGTCTTGCTGAAACGTCGTCGCACCGCCGCGGCCGAACGAGGCGCCCAGACCGGGCACCGTGCTGCTATGTCAAATCCTCGCTTGGTTCTCGACTTGCACCACACCGAGCGCGGTGTAGAGCTTTTTCATCAGGTAGTTCTCTTCGTTGTCGAGCGTCGCGCC
>DASWSC010000163.1:0-6255 GCA_036402855.1 Candidatus Elarobacter sp.
TGCGCACTTCGTCGCGCAGCGCTTCGCTGGGGAAGCGCGCGACGACCGGCTCGAAAAAGCCGAGCGTGATCAGGCGCAGCGCCTGCGCGCGCGCGATCCCGCGGCTTCCCGCGTAGAAGAGCGCGTCCTCGTCGAGCGAGCCGACGGTGGCGCCGTGGAACGCCTTGACGTCGTTGGCCGCGATCTCGAGGGCGGGGACGGAGTCGATGTGCGCGCGCTTCGAGAGCAGCAGCGCGTCGTCGCGCAGCGAGGCGTCGCTGCCGTGCGCCTTCGGGCGGATCACGATGTTGCCGACGTAGCGGCCCTGGCCGCGGCCGGTCGCCGCGCTGCGCACGACGGTGTCCGACTCGGTCTGGCCGACGACGTGGTCGGCGCCCGAGGTGAGGTCGACGTGCTGCAAGCCGGTGTTGAAGAAGAGCGCCGAGGTCTCGGCCCGGGCGCCCGGCTCGGTGAGCCGCGTGTCGAGCACGCTGCGCGCGAGCGCGCCGCCGAGCTCGGCCAGGTGCCAGCGCATCTCCGCCCCGCGCTCGCACCGCGCGCCGCGAGAGAAGATCAGGCGGGCCGCTTCGCTCGCCTGCTGCACGACCGCGTAGTCGAGCTCGGCGTCCTCACCGACGTGCGCCTCGACGATCCCGCAGACGAACGCGTCGCCGTCGCCGACGTGCCGCTCGAGCACGGTCGCGCGCGCGCCCTTGCCGAGAACGACGACGACGTGCGGAAAGACCGCTTCGTCCTGCGCCTCGGAGTTCGCGAAGACGAGCTGGATCGGCGCCTCGACCGCGACGCCGTCGGGGACGTAGACGAACGCGCCGCAGTTGCGGAACGCCGTCGCGAGCGCCGCGAACTTGTCGGCGCGCCAGTCGACGATACCGTGCGCGGCCGATCCGTAGATCTCCGGGTGCGCGCGCGCCCCGTCGGTGAGCGGCAGGACGATCGCGCGCGCGTCGCCGCCCGTGCGCTCGGGTGCGTTCTCCGGCTCGAGCAGCGTCGCACCGAGGTGGACGAGCCCGCCGGCGTTCGTGGTTTCGAGAGCGGGCCGGTCGGCATCGGGATCGGCGTCGTGCGCGGGCGCGCCGAACGGGATCGTTTCGACGGTGCGGCGGTCGGACGTCCAGACGAGATCGCCGAAAGTCAGCTTGTCGTAGTCGTACTTCCAGCCGCGGCCGGGCTTCATCCCGGGCGCCGGAAGCGCCGCGAACCGCTCGAGCGCCTCGCGCCGCATCGCCTCGCTGGTCGCACGGTCGTCGCCGCCGGCGACGGAGAGCACCTGGTCGAGCGTCGCCGCGTCCGGTGCGAACGGGAGAGCGCCGAGCGTCTCGCTCAGACCGCTAGGCACGCGCCGCCGCGGCCTCGGCGTGTGCGGCGCTCGTCGCACCGTCGCGCAGCGCGTCGTAGCCCTCGCGCTCGATCTGCTCGGCGAGCTCCGGTCCGCCGCTCTTCACGATGCGGCCGTCGATCATCACGTGGACGACGTCGGCCGGGATGTGGCGCAGGATGCGCGGGTAGTGCGTGATCACCAGGAAGCCGATCTCTTTGCCCTCGTCGCTCGCGCGCAGCGCGTTGACGCTCTTCCCGACCGATTGCAGCGCGTCGACGTCGAGACCGGAGTCGGTCTCGTCGAGCACGGCGTACTTCGGCGCGAGGATCGCGAGCTGCAGCATCTCGAGACGCTTCTTCTCGCCGCCCGAGAAGCCGTCGTTCACGTAGCGGCCGAGGAACGCGGGGTCCATGTCGAGCGTGTCGAGCTTGTCGAACACGAGCTTGCGGAATTTGGCCGGGGTCAGGTCGTCGGGGCGCACCGACTGGCGCGCGGTCCGGATGAAGTTCGCGACCGAGACGCCCGGGATGGCGGCCGGGTACTGGAACGACAGGAACAACCCGGCTTTCGCGCGCTTGTCCGGAGGAAGCTCGAGCAGCTCCTCGCCGTCGAGGCTCGCCGAGCCGCCGAGGACCTGGTAGCCGGGATGCCCGGCGAGCGTGAACGCCAGCGTCGACTTGCCGCTCCCGTTCGGCCCCATGAGCGCGTGGACGCGCCCCGGCTCGACGGTGAGGTTGATTCCCTTGAGGATCTCTTTGTTCTCGACCGCGACCCGGAGGTCGCGCGCGACGAGCCCGCGCGTATCAGACATGCTTCGGTATCGTAAAGCGGAGGCCCGAGAAAGTCAAGGAAACTCTGGACTATCTGCGACTTCCGTGGTACGGTGAAGCCTGGACATGCACGACCGTTTCTTCGACTCGACGCGAGGGAAGATCGTCGGCGCCCTCCGCGACCGGCGCTCGGCCTCCGCGTTCGACCTCGCCGAGCACTTCGGGCTCTCCCCGAACGCGATCCGCCAGCAGCTCGTCATCCTCGAGCGCGACGGCCTGATCGCCGGGCGCAGCGTCCGGCGCGGCCGCACGAAGCCGACGGTCGAGTACTCGCTGACCCCGGAGGCCGGGCGGTACTTTCCGCAGCGTTACGACAAGATGCTCAACGCCGTGCTGCGGGAGATCCGCAGCGCCGGCGGCGACGATGCGGTGAAAGCGGTCTTCGAGCGGATCGGCAAGCGCTCTGCCGACCGGCTCAGCGCCGACGGCGACGACGCCTCGGCGGACGAGCGGCTCGAGAAGGTCGTGTCGTCGCTCCGCGCGGCCGGCGTGGCGGCCGAGCTGCAGCGCGGCGAGAACGGCATGCTCGTCTTGCACGAGCACAGTTGCCCGTATGCCTCGGTCGTGGCCGAGCATCCCGAAGCGTGCAGCGCGATCCACACGATCCTCGAGAGCGTCGCGCCGGGGAAAGCGCAGCAGGTGGAGAGCCTCGCAACCGGCGGGACCGAATGCCGATTCGAGATAGAGGCATGAACTTCGCGAAATTCCAGCAGCTCGTCGAGCACCGGACCGGCTTCCGCACGATGGAGAACCCGACCGCGAGCGGCGAGTACTTCAGCGACTCGTGCGGCGACCTCTACACGTTCTTCTTGAAGGTCGGACCGGGCGACGTCATCGAGGACGTCAGCTACTTCACGACCGGCTGCGGCTTCGGGACGGCGACGTGCTCGCTGCTGGTCGAGCTCGCGAAGGGCAAGACCGTCGATGAAGCGCTCGCGATCAGCGACGCCGACATCGAGGCGGCCCTCGACGGCTACCCTGAGAAGAAAAAGGACTACCCCGAGCGCTCGCGCTTCGCGCTGCAGGCCGCGATCGACGACTATCGCGCCAAGCGCGCCTCCGGCGCGGTCACCGACGCGATGCTCGAAGAGGCGCGCGCGACCGTCGCGGCGGCCGCCGCCGCGGCGAGCCGCAACGGCAACGGGACGACCGAAGAGGACGCCAAGGCCGCTCCGAAGGTGCTCGAAGACGCAGGGATGCTCACGATCAAGCTTCACTAGAGGCGCCCCACCGTGAAACAGCTCGTCACACCGCTCGTCGCCCTCGCGCTCCTCGGCGCCGCGCCGACTCCGTCACCGGCGCCCGCCGACGCGCACGTCAAGACGCTCACCGTCGTCTGCCGGCGCGCGCCGCTCTACGTCTTCCTCAGCGGAACCGATCGTCCGGTGCGCGCGCGCACCTTCGATGCGACGATGGGCCAGCGCTTCGGGATCGTCAGCGGTCCCCGCACGACGCTCGAGAGCACGCAGTACTACGAAACCGACATCCCGGTCGTCGACCCCGGCTACGCCCGCAACGCGCACTACTGGATCAGCCGCGACTGCGCAATCCCCTCATAGCATAGCGCCCAACGTCACCCCTAAATGTCACCCTGAGCTTGTCGAAGGGTGAGCCACGGCCGGAACCGTGCCTCGCACCAATGTCACCCTGAGCTTGTCGAAGGGTGAGCCATGGCCGGAGCCGTGCCTTGCGGCTCATGCTTCGACGGGCTCAGCATGACAATGGGGGGTGGACGCTGCTTTCGGGGACCGAGGGGCTACTTCGAGATGGTCTCGACGGTGAGGTCTAGCGTGATGTCGTTGCCGGCGATCAGCGAGCCGCCGGGTGTGGTTCGGCCCCAGGTCAGGCCCCAGTCGCGGCGGTCGAGCGTACCGCTGGCGCTGTAGCCGATATGGGTCCGGTTGCGCGCGTCGGTCATGCGGCCGAGCTCTTTCGCGTTCAGGACGAGCGGCTTCGTGACGCCGTGCATCGTCAGCTCGCCGTTCACGGTGAAGCTCTGAGGCGTCCCCGAGACGGACTTCGCGACGAACGTAATCGTCGGGAACTTGTCCGTCTCGAACCAGTCGCCGCCGCGCAGGTCGCGGTCGCGATCGGCGCTGTTCGTATCGATGTCCTTCGCGCTGAGGGTGACGCTGATCGCGGTCGGCAGACCGTTCGCACCGACCGAGACCGTTCCGCCGGTCACGGGGACGCGCCCGCTCACTCGCGTGATCGCGAGGTGCGTCACGACGAAGTTCGCTTGCGTGTGATTGGCGTCGATCGCGTAGTCCGCCGCGAGGACGGGAGCGGCGAGCGATGCGACGAGGACGGCGGTCAGGACGGAACGGCGCAGCAACATGATCTCCTACGACGGAACGACGCCGGGCCAGCGTACCGCGTGATGATGAGAAAACTCTGACCCGGCCGGGCGCCCGAGGAGCGCGAGCGTGCTCGCGCCAAGCGCCGTGCGATGATTTCTAACGCCCGCCTCCTCGCGATCGTTGCGCTGACCGCGCTCCTCGGTGCATCGCCCTTGCCGCTCACCTCGCCCGGCACCGAAACTGCCGCGCCGGCCGCCTCCGATGCCGCCTACGCCTCGCTTGCGAAGGCCTACTTCGACGAGTCGTTCCGAGCTGCGCCGGTCACCGCCACGGCGGTCGGGATCCACGCCTACGACGCGGAGCTCGGCTCGTACGCCGCGGCGGACTACGCTGCGCAGCTGCGCCGGGATCACGCCTATCTCGACCGGCTCGGCGCGATCGACGCCGGCTCGCTCTCGCCGCGCGCCCGGCTCGACCGCGCGATGCTCGAGAACTCGCTGCGCGACGACCTGCTGCTGAACGAGACGATGCAGCAATGGCGGCACCAGCCGGATACGTACGTGCAGATCGCAAGCGCGGCGGTGTTCGTCCTGATCTCCCGGACGTTCGCGCCGCCGGCGGTCCGGCTGCGCGCCGCCATCGCGCGCGAGGAACGGCTCCCGCGGCTCTTCGCGCAGGCGCGCGCAAACCTGACGAGCGTCGACAAGGACACGGCCGGGATCGCGGTCGAGGACGCGACCGGCAGCGTCCAGCTCTTCGCGAAAACCGTTCCGCAGGCGTTCGCCGGCGCCGGCGACGCGCCGACGCGCGCCCGCTTCCGCCGCTCGACCGCGCTCGCGGTCGCGGCGACCAAGGCGTTCGCCGACGACCTGAAGCGCCGTTTCGTCGCGCACCCTTCCGGGACGTTCGCGATCGGCGCGGCGAACTACAGCGCGCGCCTGAAGTACGAGGAAGGGATCGACATCCCGCTCGACCGGTACCTCGCGATCGGCGAGAAGGCGTTCGCGCAGACCCGCGCCGAGATGGTCGCGACGGCGAAGCGGATCGACCCGCATGCGACGACCGAACAGGTTCTTGCGCGGCTCTACAAGCGCCACCCGGACTCCGCGCACCTGCTCGCCGCGGCGCAAAGCGATCTGGTGAAGCTGCGGGCCTTCATCGTGCGCCGTCACATCATCGACCTGCCGCCGGATGCCGACATCACGGTGACGCCGACCCCGGAGTTCCTGCGCGCGACGACCCAAGCGTCGATGGACGCGCCGGGACCGCTCGAGCGCGTCGCGACGAAGGCGTACTACAATATCACGCCGGTCGACCCGCACGACCCGCCGAGGGAGCAAGAGCAGTATCTCGAGGCGTTCAACGACTACGAGCGCCCGATCGTCTCGGCGCACGAAGTCTACCCCGGCCACTTCGTCAACTTCACGATCGACAAGCACCTGCCGCTCACGCTCACGGAGAAGCTGCTCAGCGCGACCTCGTTCAGCGAAGGCTGGGCGCACTATGACGAGCAGATGATGGTCGACGAGGGCTGGGGCGACGGCGACCCGCGCGTGCGGCTCATGCAGCTTCGCGAGGCGATCTGGCGCAACGCGCGCTACGTCGCGGGCGTGAAGATGCACACGCAAGGGATGACGGTCGCGCAGGCCGAGCGGTTGTTCCGCACGCAGGCGTTTCTCGATCCGGCGAGCGCGCGCGCGGAGGCGAAACGCGGGACGCAGGACGCGACGTACGGCTACTACACGCTCGGCAAGCTCGAGATCCTCAAGCTGCGCGACGACTACAAGAAAAAGATGGGAAGCGCGTA
>DASWSC010000164.1:0-18883 GCA_036402855.1 Candidatus Elarobacter sp.
CGCAGCGCGTCGTCCAGCCGCGCGATCGCGCCGGCCGCTGCGTCCTCTTTCGGACCGCCGCTCAGCGCGTGCGCAAGCGTCGTCGCCACCTCGTCGGCCGATCCGGCGTCGAGCGAGACGGACCGCTGCCGCGCGCACGCCGTCTGCAAGAAGACGTCGAGCGGGATCCGCAAGTGCGCTTCTCCAGGGTTCAGCGCCTTGCCGGCGCCGACGCGTGCCGCGGCGTCCGCGCCGTCGGCGTCGTAGATGCGCACCCCCTTGGTGTCGCGCTCGTACGCCCGGTGGACTTCCCACGCCGCGCCGTCGGCCGTCTCGTACGTCAGCACGGTGGAATATGCCGTGCCGAGCCACGGCCGCCAGCGGTCCTTCTCGCCGCGCTGCAGCCCGTAGAGCGACGCGACGATCGCCGCGGCGAGCGTCGATTTCCCGGCTTCGTTCGGTCCCACCACGACGTTGAGCCCCGGCCCGAAGGCGAACGTGCGATCGGCGAGCCGGCCGAAGCCGTCGATCCGCAGCGTCTTGAGGATCACGGACGCAGCTCCGCGCCGCCGAAGGCCGCGACCGCGAAGCGCAGCGCCGCGCGCGCGTCCTCATCGCCCGCGTCCGCACGCTCGAGCAGATCGCCGACCGCGCGGCCGCGGACGTTCGGCTCGCGCGCGATCGCGGCGTAGTCCGCGCACACGGTCTCGTCGGCGATCTCGATCGCGCCGACCGCGGAACCGAACCGGTCGGCGATCAGATCGCGGTCGACGCGCGTCCCCGGCGCGATCGTCCCGCGCAGCCGCACGCGGAGAAAGTCGTCACGGCCGTACGGTGCGAGCGCCGCCTCGAGCGCGGCGAGGACGAAATGCTCGCTCGCCGCGTCCTGCAGCGGGACGTCCAGATCGACCAGCCGCGTGCGCGCGAGCGGGACCTGCTCGATCGCGACGCGGCCCTGTTCGACGCTGACGACGAGCGCACCGTGCGCGCCGCGCTCGCCGAACTTGATCGGCTCCGGCGAGCCCGGATAGGCGAGGCGCGGCGAGCCGTCCGCGTCGCTCGCGACCGCACCGCCGTGATAATGCCCGGCGAGCACGCACGTCGCACCGCTCGCGACGATCTCGGCGAGCGTGAACGGCGCCGTCGCGCGCTTCCCGGGCGGACAACGGTCCTCGTCGCTGCCGTGCACGAGCGCGATCCGCACGCCGGGCCGGTCGAAACGCGCACCCGCGAACGGCCGCCCCGGCTCGGCGGGTGCGTGACCGAACCCGTACAGCGTGACCCCGGCGGCCAGCGGATACGCCGACCATGACGGTTCGGCGAAGACGCGAACGTTCGGAGGCCGGTCGTCCCGCGCGTAGAGCGAGCGCGCGGAATACGGGTCGTGGTTCCCCGGTGCGACGAAGACCGGGCCGCCGAACCGCGCCAGCTCCGAAAAGATGAAGCGCGCCGTCTGGGGGCCGGCGCGCTCCGCTTCGTACAGGTCGCCGCCGATCGTCAGCGCGTCGGCTCTGCGCTCGAGCGCAAGATCGACGACGCGGGCGAACGCATCGGCGAGCGCCGCGCGGCGCCGTGCGCCGCCGCGCAGCTCGGTGAACGCCGTCTCCAAGTGGACGTCGGCCGCATGCACGATCGTCGTCTTCCCGCCCATCCGCACACCAGTTCGACGTAGGGGGCCGCGGACGCTTCCCGCTAGCGCGCGTTCTCGGCGAGCAGCTCGCGGAGGCGGGGCTTTTCGACCTTGCCCATCGCGTTGCGCGGCAGCGCGGCGATCGGGTAGAGACGCTTCGGCACCTTGAAGCTCGCGAGGCGCTCCCGCAGCGTCGCGAGCGTCGCGTCCGCGTCGAAGCCCTCGCCGGTCTCGACGAAGGCGACGGGGATTTCGCCGCGCGCGGCATCCGGCTGTCCGACGACGGCCGCGGCGCGGATACCCGGGATGCGCAGCAGCTCGTCCTCCACCTCGATGGGGTAGACGTTGAAGCCGCCGCTGATCACCAGCTCTTTGAGACGGCCGTTGATGACGTAGCCGCGCTCGGGATCGAACGTCGCGAGGTCACCGCTCTTGTACCAGCGCCGTCCCCGCTCGTCGGTGACGAACGCGGCCGCGCTGGCCGCGTCGTTGCGCCAGTACCCCTTGAAGACGTTCGGCCCGTGCACGAGGATTTCGCCCGCCTCGCCCGGCGCGGCACCGGCACCGGACGCCGGATCGGCGAGCTTGACGTCGACGCGGGGCAGCGGAAAACCGACGGTTCCCGCATGACGCGCCGCGTCGTAGCGGTTGCTCAGCGCGAACCCGAACTCGGTCGAGCCGTACCGCTCCAGGATCGAGACGCCGAAGCGCCGCGCGAACTCCTCGTGCACGCTCGCGGGCAGCGCCGCCGACCCCGAGACGAACAGCCGCACGCGGTCGAAGCGCGTCTGGGCGTCCGCCTGCTCCAGGATGCGGACGTACATCGTCGGGACGCCGAAAAACATGGTCGCCTCGCCGGCGGCGAGCGCCGCGACCACCGACGGCGCGTCGAAGCGCTCGCGCACGAGCACCCGGCCGCCGGCGACCAGCGTTCCGTTCAATCCCGCACCGAGGCCGTGCACGTGGAAGAGCGGCAGCGTCAGCAGCAGCACGTCGCTCGACGTCCAGTGCCATGCTTCGACCAGCGACGCCCCGATCGCCGCGAGGTTGCCGTGCGTGAGCATCGCGCCCTTCGACCGCCCGGTGGTCCCGCTCGTGTAGATGAGGATCGCGACGTCGTCGGCGTTCGGCTGAGGCGCCTCGGCGAGCGGCGCGATCGAGCCGTCGTACGCCCAGCGCTCGACCTCCGCGAGCTGGACGACGCTGCATCCGTCGCGCGGACGGGTGAACTGCGCGCTCTGCTCCGAGACGCAGACGACGGACGGCGTCGAGTCCGAGAGAATGTGCTCGAGATCGGAGGTCCGGTAGAGGACGTTCACCGTGACGACGGTCGCGCCGGCGCGGAGTCCGCCGAGATAGGCGTAGACGAACCCGGGGCGGTTCTCCGCGTAGATCGCGAGCCGGTCGCCCGGCCGCAGCCCCGCTTCGCGCAGCTTCGCGGCGATCCGCAGCGAAGCATCGCGCAACGCGGCGTACGAGACCCCATCGACGGCGAGCGCGCCTGGACGCGCGGTCGCGTGCGCGTCCAGCGCGTCGAGGACCGAACGCATCATGCCGGGTCCTCCGTCAGGCCAAGTACCGCTTGAACCACGCCAGCGTGCGCGTCCAGGCGTCGGCCGCCGCGCTCGCGACGTAGCTGTCGCGCGTGTCGTCGAAGAAGCCGTGCCCCGCCTCGTCGTAGATCTTCGCGTCGTTCGGTACGGAGAGGCGCCGGAACATCGCCCGCACGTCCTCCGGCTTGATCGATGTGTCGCGCGCGCCGAAGCTGCCCATCAGCGGCGTCTTGATCCGCGTGGTGAAGCTGAACGTCGAGAACGTGGTCGGGTCGTCGCGTTTCGACCCCGGGCGCACGTCGCCGTAGAACATCGAGGCCGCGTCGTAGCCGTTCGAGTCGATGATCTGCTTGAGCACGATGCCGCCGCCCATGCAGAACCCCGTGATACCGATCGGCGCGTCGTGCGCCTGCGCGTGTATCCAGTCGTGCGCCGCGAGCGCGTCGCTCGTCACGAAGCCTTGTGCGTTCATCTGGGTCGCGAACGCCACGAACGGCTGGTAATCGGTCTGACCGTCGCCGCTCGGGGCGTTCAGACGGTCGTAGAGGTTCGGCGCGACGGCGATGTAGCCGGCTTTGGCAAGGCGGCGAACCACGTCGCGCAGCGTCGCGTCGACGCCCCAGATGTGCTGGATCACCACGACGCCCGGCGTCGTCGCCTTGATCCCCCGGCTCGGCACCGCGGCGTAGGCGCCGATCGCGCTTCCGGCGGACGGCGTGAGCTTCGGGCGGGAGACGATGATCGCGGGATCGTTCTCCGGGACGATCGGGGGATGCGGTTTCCCGAACATCTCGGTCTGCGCGAGCGCGGCACCGGGCGTCCCGGCGACCAGGGCGGTCGCCGCGCCGAGCGAGACGAAGCCCCGTCGCGAGAACGCGGGGTTCGTCGCGTCGAGCGGGTCGGTGTGGTCCGTCTCCGTACTCATGCAGCGGCTCCGGATTAGGTGTAGAGGTGCCCGCAGGCAGTCGTGTGCGCGCCGGCCTGGTTCGCAGAGAAGACCACGACGTTGTAATTTCCCGAGAGAAGCTTCTCTTCGGGGGCGTCGACGGTCGAGATCGAGCCGCCGTTGCGCATGTCGCTCAGGAAGTACTGCGGCTTCGGCGCCAGGTCGTCGCACGACGGTCCCCGGTAGATCCGAACCGACTGCACGCGCCCGGGCGGCGTCCCCTTCAGCTCGACGACGGCGCGGGTCTTCGCCCCCCGCCGGTAGAGCGTGACCGTGCCGACCTGACCCGAGTTGTTGAGCTGCTCGATTCCGCGCTGCTCCCCCGTCCCGGGATCGCCCGGGTACGATTGCGCCAGCGCGCCGGCGGTCGTCAGCACGGCAGCGGCGAGGCCGGCGATCAGTCTTTTCATGGCGCGATCTACCCGCTCGCCGCAGCGCCGCCCTGCGCCGCCGCAAGCAGCCGAGGGCCCTCACTGTGGAGAGCACCCGTCGCGCGCCGGTCTCTCAGTGGAAGTTTCGGGCGCGGACCTTCTCGGCGGTGCCGTGCGCGTCGAGCGGCCAGCAGCGCTTCATGATCACGTCGATGCAGCCTTGCTCTTTTTGCAGGACGCCTTCGACGATCAAGCACTGCGAGCCGCGGATCGTGCGGCGGTAGCGCTCGTAGACGTCGGGCCGCACGATGACGTTGACCAGGCCCGTCTCGTCCTCGATCGTCAGGAACACGAAGCCCTTCGCGGTGCCTGGCCGCTGGCGGGTGATGACCAGCCCGCCGATCTTGCAGACGAGGTTCTTCGGCATCGCCGGAAGGCGATCGGCGGCGAGCACGCGTTGCGCATCGAGAAACCCGCGGACGTGCGCGATCGGCTGCACGTCGCTGACGCCGGTCGCGTTGATGTCGAGCGTCGTGCGCTCGATCTCCGTGAGCGGGAGCAGCACCGGCTCGGGCTCCTCCTCGATCTCCATCGCTCGGCCGAGCTCACCGCGCGCCTCGCGCTCGTCGAGCCCGCGCAGCGCCCACATCGCCTCGCGCCGGGTGGGGTACCAGGGCGCGAACGCGCCGGCGGCGGCGAGGTTCTCCAGCGCGTCGCGCGCGAGCCCCGTGCGCCGCGCGAACTCCGCCAGATCGGTGAACTCGTGCGGTCCCGCGCCGTCCTCGCCGTACATGAGGATCCGCTCGAGCCGCGCGCGCTGCACCTCGCCCATCCCGCGCACCAGATGGAACCCGAGCCGCAGCGCGCCGTCGTCGTCGACGCAGCTCCACCACTCGCTCTCGTTGACGACGATCGGCTTGACGGCGACGCCGTGCCGGCGCGCGTCGTTCACCAGCACCTCGGTCGAGTAGAACCCCATCGGCTGCACGTTCAGGATCGCCGCGCAGAAGATCGCCGGCTCATGGCATTTCACGTACGCCGATGCGTACGCGAGCAGCGCGAACGAGGCGGCGTGCGACTCGGGGAAGCCGTAGTCGGCGAATCCTTCGAGCATGTGATAGAGCTTCTCCGCGTCCTCGCGCGGGATGCCGTTCCCGACCATCCCCTCCATGAGCCGCGGGTAGAGCTCGACCATGCGCTCGCGCGAGCGCTTGTGCCCCATCGCGCGCCGCAGGCGATCGGCCTCGCCGGCGGAGAAGCCGGCGGCCTCCATCGCCATGCGCATCCCTTGCTCTTGGAAGAGCGGGACGCCCAGCGTGCGCTCGAGGATCGGCTTGAGCTTCGGATGCGGGTACGTGACCGGCTCCTGCCCGTTCCGGCGGCGCAAAAACGGGTGGATCATGTCGCCTTGGATCGGGCCCGGCCGGATGATCGCGACCTGCATGACGATGTCGTAGAACACCTTCGGCTTCAGCCGCGGGAGCATCGACATCTGCGCGCGCGACTCGACCTGGAAGACGCCGATCGAGTCGGCGCGCTGCAGCATCTCGTAGGTCGGGCCGTCGTCGGCCGGGATCGTCGCGAGCGAGAGCGGCGCGCGGCCGGGATAGCGGCGCGTATGGAGCGCGAAGGCGTCGCGCAGCAGCGAGAGCATCCCGAGCCCGAGCAAATCGATCTTGATCAGCCCGAGGTCGGAGAGGTCGTCCTTGTCCCACTGCACGATCGTGCGGTCGCGCATCGACGCCCATTCGACCGGCGCGACCTCGACCAGCGGCGAGCGCGTGATCACCATCCCGCCGCTGTGGATCCCCATGTGGCGCGGGAAGCCGTCGATGCGCCGGCAGATCTTCATCAGCAGCGCGCCGAGCCCGCCGCCGACCGGTCCCCGGATGTGCGCGTCGGGATCGGCGCCCAAATCCTTCCCGTTGAACCCCGGCACGAGCGGGGTGCGCGAGGTGAAGACGTTCGAGGCGGCGTCGAGATCGCGGCGCTTCGCGATCGAGTCGGGGAGCGCGTCGCCGTCGACGTGCGCCGTGCCGAGCGCGCCGGCGAGCGATTCGCGGGCGTCGTACTCGCGCACGATCGCGTCGACTTGGCCGAGCGTGAGCCCGAGCGCCTTCCCGACGTCGCGGATCGCCGAGCGCGTGCGGTACGTGATCACCTCGGCCGCCATCGCGGCGTGCTCGCGGTCGTATTTCTCGTAGACGTACTGGATCACGGTCTCGCGGTCTTGGTGCGCGAAGTCGATGTCGATGTCGGGAACCTCGCCGCGCTCCTCGCTGAGGAAGCGCTCGAAGAGCAGCCCGCTCGCGATCGGGTCGACCGCGGTGATCCCGAGCGCGTAGCAGACCGCCGAGTTCGCCGCCGAGCCGCGGCCCTGCGCGAGGACGCCGAGCCGTTTCGCCGCGTTCGCGATGTCCCACACCACGAGGAAGTAGCCGGCGAGGTCCATGCGCGCGATGATCCCGAGCTCGTACTCGATCTGGCGCTCGACCTTCGCATCGAGCGGCTGCGCGTAGCGCTCCTTCACGCCGGCGTAGACGAGCGTGCGGAGGTACGACTGCGGCGAGCTCTCCCCGGGCGGAATCCCGTAGAGCGGAAACTCGCCCTGCAGCTTGTCGAGCCGGAACGTGCAGCGCTCGGCGATCGCGACGGTGTTCGCGATCGCGAGCGGAAACTCGGCGAACAGCCTGGCCATCTGCGCAGGTGTCTTCAGATGATGCTCGTGGTTCGGGCGCAGCAGCGGGCCTGCGTTCTGCAGCGCGGTCGTGTACTTCACGCAGGTCAGCACGTCGCACAGCTCGGCGTCGTCGCGCGTCGCGTACGCGACGCCGTTGGTCGCGACGTACGGAACGCCGAGCCGCATCCCGAGCCGTACGAGCGCGCGAATCAGCGCCGGGTCTTCCGGACGGACGTGGTGCTGCAACTCGAGGAAGAAGCGTGCGGGGAAGAGGTCGCGCAGCCGCGCGGCGACCTCCACGGCGGCGTCGTCGTCGCGCCGCAGCAGCGCCTTCTCGACCAGCCCGTTGCGACCGCCGGAGAGCGCGACCAGACCCGCGGTGCGGCCGTCGAGGTCTTCGAGCCGCAGCCGCGCGTCGCGCTTGCGCCCGCGCAGTTGCGCGGTGGAGATCAGCCGGACCAGGTTGGCGTAGCCGGTCTTGTCCTCGGCGATCAGGACCAGCCGCGGCGTGTCGGTGGGGACTTCCTTCGCGGGGCGAGCCGGCCGGCTCGCCTTGATCGGCTGCGGCGGGCCGGTCTCCAGCGTCAGCTCGGCACCGCACAGCGCGGCGAAGCCTGGTGCGGCGAGCGCGGCCTTGGCGAAGCGGACCGCCCCGTAGAGCCCGTCCCGGTCGGTCAGCGCGATCCCGCGGAGCCCCATGCGAACGCCCTGGTCGACCAGCTCCTCGGGATGCGTGGACCCCTCGAGGAAGCTGAAGTTCGACCAGCAGTGGAGCTCGGCGTATTCGGGCACCGCGGACATGGGATGCCGTACCTACCCGAACATACGTTCGATCTCCCGCGCTGAACCTGCCGGGCGCGCTCCGTGAGTCGACCTGAGCGCCGAGTGACGATCGACTACGTCAGCATAGTCAATTGACGATAAAATGGGGTCAACCGACCCGATTTTGTGCTATAATGCGGCTCAGATGATCGGCGAGCTGAAGATTTTCGGCAGCGAGACGCGGACGCATGTCGTGGTCGCAACCATCGCCCTTCGCGACACGTATCCGCGTGAGATCGCGCGACTGAGCGGAACCCCGCTCGTCACCGTGCAGCGCATCGTCGATGACCTCGAGCGTCAAGGAATCGTCGCGACCCGGTTGTCGGGCAACCAGCGTCGCGTGACGGTGAATGTGCAATGGGTCGCTGCGGACGAGCTTCGCGCTCTGGCATTACGCCTTCTGGACACACTCCCGAACCTGCGGGCTGCGCTCGAGGGCGAGCGGCGGCGGCCGCGCCGCCGGGGAAAGCCTCGTGATCGCACCGGACGCGACGCTGCGTGACGTCGCCTTCACCGTCGGAACGGCGCTCGCGACGGCGAACGTCGATGCCGTGCTGTGCGGCGGAAGCGCGGCGACGTTCTACGCGCCGAACGCCTACCAGTCGGAAGACCTCGACTTTGTCCTGAGCTTCGGCAGTGAGGATGCCCCAACCGCACGCACTGCGCTCGAATCGCTCGGTTATCGGCTCACAAACGCAATGTTCTTCCACGAACGGTCGCACTTCACGGTTGAGTTTCCGCGGGGTCCCCTGCAGATCGGAAACGACTTCGTGGACGACATCCGAACATTGCATCGCGGCGACGAGTCGCTTCGGATCATCGGCCCGACCGCTGTGGTAAAAGATCGACTGCTGAAGTTCGCGGCGTGGGACGATTTTTCTGCGCTGGGGGCGGCAGTCGGCGTTGCGCGTTCCGAGGAGATCGACTTCGATGCAGTTCGGTCGTTCATGCGCCGCGAAGGCACCGGTGCGTTCAGCCAGCGGTTCACGGAAGCGCTGCAGACGTTCGAGCGCCGTGTCCGCGAATCGGCTTCTGAATGCTAGGTCGGACGGCCGTAGGCCGTTGAAGCGGGTCGAGCGGTTCGGTGCACCGGCGCCGAGAAGAGCTCGACACGATGAGACTGACCGTCACGGCGTTCGCGGCGTTGATGCTTGCTTCCATGCCGGCGGCAGGCGTTTCGGCGGAGCCTGCCGTTGAGGGGACGTGGAGAGGCCGCATCGTCGATGCGGCGGCGGGCGGGGGGACGATGCGCGTCACCATCGTCTCGCCTCGCGAGGGCGGCACGTGGGAAGCAACGTTCTCCAACGCGGCGCTGAGCAATCACGGCCGCGTCGAGCACGTGACGTTGGGTCAGGGCCAGCGGAACGAAGTGACGTTTACGATCGTCTCGTGGGACCCGCGGGCCTGCAGCTACTACGTTCGGGCGCTCGTCACGAAGCCTTCGCACATGGAAGGCTTCTACCAAACGTCATACGCGTGCATGAGCAACCACGGCACGTTCAAGCTGGACCGAACCCGGCGCTTATGACGCGACGATCGGTTTGATCTCGCCGAAGCGGCCGGCGCGGAAGTCTTCGAAGGCGCGCTGGATCTCGTCGACCGAGTTCATCACGAAGGGGCCGTAGCGGACCATCGGTTCGGCGATCGGTTGGGCGCAGAGGAGCAGCGCGTCGAGCGGTTCGGTGCCCGCGTTCTCGAGCGCGATCGTCGCGCCGTCGTTTGCGAACACGGCGTAGTCGCCGCGGCGCAGCTCGCGCGTTCCGGCGCGGCCGGGGCCGCCGCCGAAGACGTACGCGGTCGCGGTCCAGCCCTGCGCGACCGGCTGTTCGACACGGGCGCCGGGCGCGAGCGTGACGTGCACGTACGTCCACGGCGTCACGGTGTGGACCGGGCCGCTCACGCCGAAGACGTCGCCCGCCAGAACCCGCGCGGTCACGCCGTCGCTCGGATGCGCGATCGGGATCTCGCCGGCGCGAACGTCCTTGTAGCGCGGCGCGAGCGCCTTGTCGGCCTTCGCGAGGTTGACCCAGATCTGGAAGCCGTGCCGCCGGCCGCCGGTGCGCTGGAACTCCTCGCTGGGCATCTCCGAGTGCACGAGACCGGTGCCGCCCAGCATGTACTGCGCGTCGCCCGGCTTCAGGACGCCGTGGTTCCCGTGGGAGTCCAGGTGCTCCATCTCGCCGGCGATCAGGTAGGTGATCAGCTCGAAGCCCTTGTGCGGGTGGTCGGGCGCGCCTTCGGCTTCGCCCGGCGCGTGCTCCATCGGCCCCAGCTCGTCGAGGAGAAGGAACGGATCGACCTGCTCGACCGCGCGGGTCGGGATCGGCCGGTGGACGAGGAAGCCGCCGCCCTCGAGGGTCGCTACGGCGGGGATCACGCGGGCGAGCGAGCGGGCGGTGGCGGTTGACGTCGAGCTGGTCATTCTACGCTTACGAACAGTAGCCGACGGCGAAAAGATGCGGTACGCCGGGCCGCCGACGGTCGTGCCGGGTGGCGCATCCTTCGACAAGCTCAGGATGACATTCCGGCGAGGCCCGAGAGTGTGGGGATGGGCGGTGGTACGCGCGGGGTACAGGGCAGCGTGGCAAAGCGCGTTCTACTCGCGGTCAACGCCCGTGCCCGACGCGGACGCGATGCGCGCGACGCGGCGGCCGGCGCGCTGCGCGCGCTGGGGCACGAGGTCGTCGAGGTGACCAAGGAGATCCCGCCCGGCGAGCTGTCGCAGACGATCCGCGACCACAAGGACCGCATCGACGCCGTGGTCGTCGGCGGCGGCGACGGAACGCTGCTCACCGCGATCGACGGGCTCGTCGACACGAAGCTGCCGCTGGTGATCTTGCCGCTCGGTACGTTCAACGAGCTCGCGCGCACGCTCGGTGTCCCGCACGATCCCTCCGACGTCGCGGCGCTGCTCGACGACGGCGCGCCGGTGCAGCTCGACGTCGGCTGCGTGAACGGCGTGCGCTACTTCAACGAAGCGTCGGTCGGGCTCTCGACGCGCGTCACGCGTCTGCAGACCGGCGAGGTCAAGCGGCGTCTCGGGATGCTGGCGATCCCGGTCACGACGCTGCGCGCACTGCGCTGGGCGCGTCCGATGCACCTCGAGATCGAGTCGGAGGACGGCACGAAACGCGCCGTGCGCGCGCTTCAGCTCACCGTCGCGAACAGCTACCGTTTCGGCGGCATCGTCGAGAACCCCGAGGCCAGCCTCGAAGACGGCCGGCTGTGGCTGTACTCGATCGACGTCCGAAACTGGTGGCACACGCTGGGAATCCTGATCGCCGTCGCGCTGCGGCGCTTCCCCGACGCGCCCGACACGCTCGCGGTTCGAGGGCGCCGTTTCGTCGTGCGATCGATCCACGGCCGCCCGCACCAGGTCAACGCCGACAGCGAGCCGGCCGCGCGGCTCCCGGCGGAGTTCAGCATCCTCAACCGGGCGGTGACGGTGCTGGTCCCGCGCGACCGGGTATCAGCGATCCGGTGATGCTCGACTTCTTCCGCCCGAAGCTGTACGCCCCGGGGATCAACCGGATCGACCCGCGCGAGCTGCGCGTGCGCGGGATCCGCGGTGCCATCGTCGATCTCGACAACACGCTGGTCGGCTTTCGCGCGCTGGTCCCGCTCGAAGAGGACGCGCTCTGGGTCGCGCGGGCGAAGCAGGCGGACGTGCGGGTCCTCGTTCTCACCAACAACGGCACGCCGTGGGCCTCCGAGGTCGCGAGGAATCTCGGCGTACCGTGCATCCCGCGCGCCCGCAAGCCGCTCCCGCACGGGTTCCGCCGCGCGCTCAACGTCCTCGAGCTCGAGCCGCACGAAGCGGTCGTCATCGGCGACCAGCTTTTCACCGACGTCCTCGGCGCGAAGCTCGCAGGGCTCGAAGTGATCCTCGTCGATCCTTTGGTGCGCCACGACCCGTGGAACACGCTTCCGCTGCGCTGGATCGAGCGCGCGGTCATGCGCGGCGTCCCGCGCGCCTAGTGCGCGACCGGATCGCCGAGGCGCGCGAACTGCTCGACGCCGTTGCCGAGAGCGAGCGCGCCGATGCGGAGATCGTTCACCGCAGCCGCTGGTGGCTGCACGAGACGCCGGCCGGCACCGCGGTGGTGCTGCTGCACGGGCTCACGAACGCGCCGCCGCAGTACGACCGTCTCGGCCCGGATCTTCACGCACGCGGGCACGCCGTCGTGGTCCCCCGCATGCCGTATCACGGCTACGCCGATCGCATGACGGACGCGATCGCGAAGCTGCGCGCGCACGATCTCGAAACGGCGGCGCTGCAGGCGGTGCTGGTCGCCGCGCTGCTCGGCGACCGCGTCGTCGTCGCCGGGATCTCGACGGGAGCCGTCGTCGCGGGCTGGCTGGCCGCCCGGACGCGGATCGACACGGCGCTCGCGATCGCCCCGTTCTGCGGCCTGCGCGAGCTCCCCGGCGCAGCGAACGACGCACTCGGCGCCCTGCTGCGCGCGGCGCCGAACCGGTTCAGTTGGTGGGACCCCCGGAAGAAGGAGCGGCAGCCGCCGCCGCACGGGTATCCGCGCTTCGCCACGCGCGCGCTCGGCGAGTCGCTGCGGATCTCGACCGGGCTCGACCGTGTCCCCGACGACGGAATCGATCACGCCCGCCGCGCGCTGGTAGTGGTGAACTCGGCCGAGCCGGTGGTGAACAACGCGCACGCCGTTCGCCGTTTCCGCGCATTGCGCCGTTACGGCGTCGAGGTTCGGCGCATCGAGCTGCACGGGCTTCCGAAGATCCACGACATCGTCGAGCCGCAGATTCCGGAAGCGCGCACCGATCTCGTCTATCCGAAGCTGATCGAGCTGATCGAGTCCGGCTAGCCTCAGGGCGTGGTGGTGGCCGCGACGGGCGCGAAGCGCACGATCAGCGCCAGCGCGGCGCAGAGGAATCCCGCGCCGAGCAGCAGCCCGCCGAGCACGTCGGTGACGTAGTGCGCGCCGAGCGCGAGGCGCGACCACGGGATCCCGAACGCGCAGACGAGCAGCGCGGCGGTCAACGCCGCCGAGAGCGGGCGCGGCAGCGGCGCGTGCCACGCGAGCACCGCGAAGCCGGCAAAGAACACCATCGCGGTGACGGCGTGACCGCTCGGAAACGAGAGGTCGGTCTCGTGGATACCGAGCCACGTCGTTTGGCGGACGCGGTGGAACCACAGCTTGAGCAGCGCGTTCACCGCCTGCGAGAGCACTTGCGCGGCGTACACGATGACGACGGCGCTCGTTCCGGCGCGCAGCGTCATCGCGATGCCGAAGGCGACGACGCCGAGGCCGAGCAGGACCGGCCACCGCCCGAGCGCCGTGAAGAACAGTGCCAGCGGGACGGCGCCGCCGCGTAGCGCGTCGCCGCCGGCGACGTCGATCCGCCCCGGTGGACGATGGGCGACCAGCGCTCCGACGGCGAGCGCGGCGAGCGCGAACAGCGCCGCGGCGATCCAGAGTTTCGTCTCCACGGGATCAGCCGTGCGCAACGCCCGCCTCCGGGACGAAGACGCGAAGCGCGTCGCGCTCGACGCGGAACCGCGCGGGCGTCGTGCCGAGCAGCGAGCCGTCGATGCTGATCTTCTGCTTAATCTGCGTCCGGATCTCGAACCGCCGCGCGTTGACGAGGTGCGCCCCCCGCAGCGTCGCCTGACGATGGACGCCGAACGCCGCATAGGTGCGCAGCGCGCCGAGGCTCGATCCGTCGTCGCGCGTGTAGAGCGCGAGGCGGTGATCGATGAGCGAGGCGGCGGGCGAGACCGGCGTCGACCCGAAGAAGCGTCCGTTCGCGACGATGATGTCCTGCGTCCGCACGTCGAGCTTGCCGCCTTTCCAGCGGATGCGCGCGCGGAACGACGGGTGGCGGATCAGATGACGGACGGCCGCGATCCCGTACGCAAGCGGCCCGGCCCAGCGCTTCACTCCGCCGCTCGTTGCACCGGCGATCTCCGAGGAGATGCCGACCGTCGCGAAGTTCGCGAAGTGGGTGCCGTTCACGCGGCCCAGATCGATCCGCGCGGTGTGCCCGCGCGCGATCACGCCGATCGCCGCGCCGACATCGTGCGGGTCGATCCCGAGCGACTGCGCGAAGCTGTTCCCCGTTCCGAGCGGGAGAACGCCGAGCACGGTCTCGCTGTGCGCCAGCGCGTCGACGGCGTGGGTCATCGTGCCGTCACCGCCTCCCGCGACGACGACCGGCGCGCCGGACTTCACCGCGCTCTTCACGCAGCGCGCCAATCGGCGCGAGTTCTCGACGACGTGAAACGCCGCCACCGGCACGGCGTGAGCGAGCAGCGCCGCGTGAATGCGCTCGAGCTCGTGCGCGCAGCGGCGGGAGCGGCGGTTCAGCACGACGACCGCCTCGCGTGCCGTCGAGCCGGCTACCGGGCGTCCTCCGCTTCGTCGATCCCGCCGGGGAGGCCGCCGATGTCGGAGGCTCCGGCCGTCGGATCGGGGTCGTTCGCGTTCAGTTCGAGCGCGGTCCCGACCGGGGCGTCGGCTTCGCCGTCACCGGTGCCGCCGGTTTCGTCGATCTCGTCCGCCTCGATGTCTCCTCCGCTCATCCGTCGTTCGCGCCTCCGCTCTCGGTGTTGCCGAGGCCGCCGCCGAGCTCGTCGCCCGGCAGGTCGCCTTCTTGCTCGTGCGCTTCCGCGAGCACGTCGGTCGGCCGCTCGTCCCGATCGTTCATGACGGCCTCGTTCCCACTTCGGCGCGCCGCGAAAGGAGCGCTGCGCCGGAACGGGTACGAGCGGGTCGGTGCGGTACCGCAATCTGGGACGCTGGGGCGTCAAGCTCTCGACCGTCGGCCTCGGCTCGTGGCTGACCTACGGCGGCAGCGTCGAGGAGGACGCGGCCCGCGCATGCATGCGCCGCGCGTACGAACGCGGCGTGAACTTCTTCGACACCGCGGACGTCTACGCGCGCGGCCGCTCCGAAGAAGTCGTCGGCCGCACGATTCGCGAGTTTCCCCGCGACCAGATCGTGCTCGCGACGAAAGTGTACTTCGCGATGGGCGACGGGCCGAACGACCGCGGTCTCTCGCGCAAGCACATCCGCACCGAGATCGACGCCTCGCTGCGCCGGCTGCAGGTCGAGTACGTCGATCTCTACCAGTGCCACCGCTACGACGTCACGACGCCGCTCGAAGAGACGGTGCAGGCGATGGACGACCTCGTGCGCGCCGGGAAGATCCTGTACTGGGGCGTCAGCGAGTGGAACGCCGATCAGATCGCCGCGGCGGTGCTGCTCGCGCGGGCGCGCGGCTGGGCCGAGCCGGTTTCGAACCAGCCGCAGTACAGCGCGCTGTGGCGGGGCGTCGAGTCGCGCGTCTTCCCCGCCTGCCGGCAGTACGGCCTCGGCAACGTCGTCTGGTCGCCGCTCGCGATGGGGATCCTCACCGGGAAGTACACCGACGCCGCGAGCCCGCCGCAGGGGACGCGCGCGGCGGGGCGCTCGAAGGAGATGATGGAGGACTACTTCACGCAGCCGGTCCTGGACGCCGTGCAGCGGCTCAAGCCGCTCGCCGAGCGCGCGGGCTGCACGCCGGCGCAGCTCGCGCTCGCGTGGTGCCTGCGCGACGACGTCGTGACGTCGGTGATCGTCGGCGCGACGCGCCCGGAGCAGGTCGACGACAACGTGGCGGCCGCCGATCTCGACGTCGATCCGCAGATCTTCGCCGAGATGGACGCAATTCTCGAGCCCGTCGCGCCCCCGTCATCCTGAGCTTGTCGAAGCTGTCATCCTGAGCTTGTCGAAGGACCTTCGCTCTCGCTCTGAGGCTGCTCACCCGTCTCGGGGATCAGCGTGCCGAGGAATGCGCCCAGGATGTCGGCCGGCGCGTTGTTCTGCTCGCCGCCGATCACGCTCCAGTCGAAATACTTGTTGACGTCCGAACGCTTGAGCGTGCGCTCGAGCGTCGCGAGCGCTTCATCGGACATGATGACCCACAGCAGGACGACCGCGTCGACCTCGCGCGAGCGCTCCATCACCTGGTAGCGGTGCGCCCACACGACGCCCTCGTCTTCGTCGATGAACGCTTCGTTGAGCTGAGCGACCCGGTTGGTCAGGAACGTCGTCGCCTCCTCGACGCCGAGCTGGTACCAGGCCGGTCGCGGGATGAAGGTCGTCAGGTAGAACTGCGGCGGCGCCGCCTCGTCGTCGTCGTCATCGTCCTGGGCGTCGAGGGGGTCGATCGGGTCCATCCGGTTCCGTGTACCCGCTCGCATCCCGGGGTGCCTGTGCCGCGCGTTCGTTCAGTCGTAGACGCCGCGGATGCTCCACGCGCCGTTGCCGGACCCCTCGCGCGCGATGCGGAGCAGCGCGCCGTCGTCGAGGCAGACGTCGTACTCGTCGCGCGCGAGCGGCGTGCCCTCGCCGGTCGCCCGCGTCCACCAGCCTTCCTCGACGCGCCACGGTCCCGCGACCTCGACGACCTGCTGCGGCGGCGAGCCGACGAAGCGCGGCACGCCGTCGATCACGCGCACGTCGATCGCGCGGGGCTCCTCGAGGCGCAACTGCAGCGTCGCGGCGGGCGGGAGCGGTGCGGGCTCCGGTCGCGGTCCGGGCGGCGAGAGCGGCTCCAGCGTGAACGGTTCGAAGACGAAACGCCGCTCGATGCGCGGCCCGTCGACGACGCGCGCGCGCAGCGCCTTCCCTTCACCGAGCGCGGCGTCGAGCCGGGCGAGGACGACGCCGATCGCATCCGGATCGGGATCGCTCGCCGCGAAGAGCGAGAGCGCGACGCCGCCGCCGGCCAGCTCTTCCGCGGCGAGGCGCAGGCCGACGACCGGCGCTTCGAGGACGACGCCCTCGAGCCGCGCGCGCAGCAGCTCGAACAGCGTCGCGGGGACCGCCGTCGGCTGCGCGACGCGCGTCGTCAGCTCGCGCACGTCGCCGTTCTCGCAGTCGAGCTGCAGCACGAGCCGGCCGGTGCGCTTCCCGGCCGCGGAGAGATCGTCGACGACCCAGCCGACCAGCGTGCGCAGCGCGAACAGGACCTGGTCTTCGGAGCTCGCCTCCCCTTCGCCGTAGAGCGCGCGGCGGACGCGCAATGCGCGCGTGCGCGGCGTCAGCGGGCGCTCGTCGATGCCGTGCGCGAGCGCGTGCCACGCCGCCGCCTCGCTCCCGAAGCGGCGCACGAACGGACCGTGCGGGAGCGCGGCGAGCGCGCCGAGCGTCGTGACGCCGAGCAGCCGCAAGCGCTCGACGACGCCGGCGCCGATCGGCAGCAGATCGAGCGAAAGCGGTGCGACGAACGCGGCCGCACCGCCGTCGGCGGCACACACGACACCGTCGCCGCACCGCGCCGCGGCGTGCGCGACGAAGCGGTTCGGCCCGAATCCCGTGCGTACCGGGAGCGCGCGGTCGCCTTGCGCCGCGCGGAGCGGTGCGAGCGAGGCGTGCACCGCCGCCAGCCATCCCGCGGCGTCGCCGGCGATCCCGTGCATCTCGAGGAACGCGCGTCCGAGCCCGCCGTCTTCGATCAGCGGCGAGGCGGCGTCCAACGCGTCGAGCACCTCCGACCACACCTGCGCGTCGGCGGCGGGATCGTCGAAGACGGTGCGCGCGCCGGTCGCGACGGCTTGCGCCTGCACGAGCGTCATCCCGGGCCGAACGCCGAGCGCGGCGGCGCTCAGCGTGCAGTCGACGACCCGCCCGCGCTCGAGCCCCGAGCTCGTCGAAGGAGCGGCGAGGATCAGCGGCACGTCGAGATCGACCGCGGGCTGCTTCAAGCGTGCGACCGCGAGCCGGAACGCCGGGATCCAGACGCAGACGACCGGCATCAGGCGACGGGAAACGCGGCGCCGCCGCACGGACGTTGAGCGAGTATGGTCTCGCTGTTGCTCGCCGCCCTCGCCTTCGCGATCCCGACGTACGGGCCGGTCCCGGAGTCGTCGGGCTCGCCGACCCCGCCTCCCGCGTACCTGCGCGTCCCCACCGTCCCGGGCGAAGCGCTGATCGTGAACTCCGGCTCGACGAATGTCGCCGGATACCGGCTGCGCGTGTACGCCGACGGGACGACGGCGCTGCAGCAGGGCGACGTCCCGATCAAGAAGCGCGTCTCGGCCGAGCTCGTGAAGCGCTTCTTCGCCGACCTGAGCGCCGCCGGTCCGCTCGACCGCCTTCCGGTGTCGCGCTGCATGAAGAGCGCGTCGTTCGGCAGCTCCACCGCGATCGGGTACCGCGGAACGATTTCGCCCGACCTGAGCTGCCCGAGCTCGGCGGCGGCGGCGCGCGCGCTCGCCATCGACGCGAGTGCCCTCGCGCAAGCCGCGGGCGTCTCGATGCTGCCGCGACCGCTCAAGATGCCGTGAAGATGAGATAGCGCTGAGAGCGCGGTGAACGTTCGCTGAGATCGCGTGATCGCGCGGCAGGCGGCGCGTACGATGGGTGCAGCGGACGCGTCTGCCCGCTCGGGCCCGGTCCGCATCGCATTCATCGACGACACCGTCGCTTCAGGAGACACCGGATGTTCATGAAAGCCTTCGTCGCCACCGCGCTGCTCGCATCGCTCGTCGCCCCGCTCGCCGCGAGCGCCGGCGAAGTCCAGCACCGTCTCAACCACGAGAACGCCCGCATCAACCAAGGCGTGCGCAACGGATCGCTCACGTACGGCGAGTACCGCCGTCTCGATCGCCAGGAAGACCGCATCCAAGCGCAGCGCAACCGCGACCTGCGCGACGGCCGG
Source organism: Candidatus Elarobacter sp. (assembly GCA_036402855.1). Lineage (GTDB taxonomy): Bacteria > Vulcanimicrobiota > Vulcanimicrobiia > Vulcanimicrobiales > Vulcanimicrobiaceae > Vulcanimicrobium. Next base: position 18,659 of record DASWSC010000164.1, read on the forward strand.
CTCTCGCCGCGCGAGTACCGGCAGCTCAACCGCTCCGAGAACCGCCTCTCCGACCGCATCTACTACGACAAGCACAACCGCGCGCACCAGCGCTAGATCGCACGCGCGCGTCTGACGGACGGTCGCGCGCCCAGCTCGCGCTCGCGCAGATCGGCCGCCGCGGGGCGGTCTTCGAACCACTCGCACCGCACCAGCGCGTCGCCCACCGGGGCGGCGCGTTTGTGC
>DASWSC010000165.1:0-12174 GCA_036402855.1 Candidatus Elarobacter sp.
GGCGGCCGCGGCCGCCGCGGGTGCGATCACCGGCACTTGCAGGCGCGCGATTCCGAGCGTGGCGACCAAGACGCCGCCGCTCAGGATCGCCGCGCCGGCGCGGAGATGGGGTGAGGCGTCACGCGAGCGGTCGACGATCCGCCGCACGCGCGCGACGACTTGCGGGCGCCGGAGGACGAAGCCGGGCACCACCGCGGCCTGACGGCCGCGCACCTGGCGCTGGACGATGTGGGCGAGACACTCGGCGTAGCGCAGCGGCTCGCCGGCGTCTTCGAGGACGCGGTCGTCGCACGCGACCTCACGCTCGAAGTCGATCCCTCGCCGCGCCACGTACAGCGCGGGCTGGAAGAACTGCAGCGCGCAGATCGCCTGCTCGAGCGCGTTCGTCCAGTCGTCGTAGCGCTGCAAGTGCGCCGACTCGTGCAGGACGATGCGCGCGAGATCGTCGGCGTCGAGCGTCTCGGCGAGGTGCGCCGGAAGCAGGATCATCGGACGGCGGAAGCCCACCGCGCACGGGATCTCCACGCCCGGCGAGGCCGCGACCGCGGCGATCCGGCGGTGTCCCGCGGCGCGCAAGCGTGCGGTCAGGCGCGGATCGCCGACCGGCGTCGCGCCGCGCTTCAGCGAGGCGATCGCCGCGTACCCGCGCACCAGGCGCACGAGCAGCGTCCCTGCGATCAGCGCCCACAGCGCGACCAGCCCGAGGCCCCACGTGCGCACGAAACCGGTCGCCACGCCGCCGGCCCGCGTCGCGAGCTCGTCGGCGCGCTCGGCGAGGCCGGGCGCCGGTTCGGGGGCGGGCGCGGCGACGCTGCGCGCGTCGACCCGGCCGATCGGGACGGCTCGTCCGGCCGGGAGGGGTTGCGCGGCCCGGGCGGCGGCGTGCACCGGGGCCTTCGCCGGCGGCCGCGGGATCGCGAGGTCGATCGCCGGGAGCAGCGCGACGACCGCGAAGGTGATGCTCCAGACGACGCAGGCCGTTGTGGCGTTGCGGCGCAGCCCCGCGCGGAGCGCGAGGGCCACGAGCGCGATCAGGGCGGCGCCCTGCCACAGCGCGTTGAGGACGGCGAGCAGCACCGCGTCCATCACGGTTCGTCCTTCGCGCGCTTGATGATCGTTTCGAGCTCGTCGAGATCGGCGCCGCTCAGGTGATCGCCCTGGATCAGGTTCAGCGCCAGCTCGCGCGGCGACCCGCCGAAGAAGCGCTGCACGACGTGCGTGAGCGCCGTGCGCGCCGCCGAGTCCCGGTCGACGACGGACTGATAGACGAACGCGCGGCCCTCCGCGCGGTGCCGCACGTAGCCCTTGCGCTCGAGGATCTTCATCATCGTCTGGACCGTGTTGTACGCGGGGCGCTCCGCCTCGGGGATCGCCTCGACGACTTGTCCGACGGTCACGGGTCCGGAGGCCCAGACGATCTCCATGAGACGCTGCTCGACCTCGGTCAAGGGAACGGAACGGCGGCGGGCCATCGCACCTCCGGCGGAAGACCTAATGAATTCGGTGACGACACCGTAGCACGGCCCCCGAGACCGGTCAAGACCCTCAGCCGCGCAGTTGTGCGAGCTCGCCGAAGAGGACGTCCGGGTCGGGGACGTCCCGAATCTCGTGGACGTCGACGTAGCGCACGATGCCGTCCCGGTCGATCACGAAGAGCGCGCGCTCGGCGCTTCCCCGCGGCGTGAGGACACCGTAGCGCTCCGCGACCGCGCCGTGCGGAAAGTAATCGCTCAACAGCGGATACGTGATCCCGCCGAGCTGCTGCGCCCAGGCGGCGTTGGCGAACCGGGAGTCGGTCGAGATGCCCACGACCTGGGCATCGTGCTCACGAAAGCGCTCGAGCGCGCGTTCGTAGAGCGGCAGTTGACTCCCTCAAGTCCCCGTGAAGGCGAACGGGTAGAACGCGAGCACGACGTTCGTGCCGCGGTGTGCCGAGAGCGTGAAGTCCTCGCCGGTGTGCGACGGGAGCGTGAAGTCCGGCGCGGCGTCGCCCGCGCGGAGCGTCGGGGTCGAGGACGCTTTGGACTGGCGACCCTTGGGGCTTTCCATCGGCCTAGCATTTTTCGCGCCGCCGCCGAACCCTACGGGATGATCGCCGAATCGGCCGCCGCCGCCGTCCACCTGCGCGCGCTCGACCCGTTCGATTTTCTGGAGCGCGCCGCGTTCGTCTACCCCGAGAAAACCGCCGTCGTCGACGGCGAGGCGCGGCGGACGTACCCGGAGTTCCTGGCGCGCGTCAACCGGCTCGCCGCGGCGCTGCAGGCGATGGGGATCCGCGCCGGTGAGCGCGTCGCCGTGCTCGCCCCGAACACCTCGATGGTCCTCGAGGCGACGTACGCCGTGCCGCGCGCGAACGGCGTCCCGGTCGCGCTGAACACGCGGCTCGCACCCGAAGAGATCGACTACATCCTCGCGCACTGCGGCGCATCGCTGCTGCTGCACGACCACGAGCTCGACGGGCTGGTCGCACGGCTGACGACGGCGATCCCGCGCGTCCGCGCCGGCGTGCCGGGCGAATCTCCGGCGGGCGGCGCGTTCGAGTACGAGCAGGTTCTGGCCGGCGCCGATCCGGCGGCGCTCGTGGCGCGCTCGGTCGCCGAAGACGACACGATCTCGATCAACTACACCAGCGGCACGACCGGGAAGCCGAAGGGCGTGATGTACACGTTCCGCGGGGCGTACCTGAACGCGCTGGCCGAAGTGTTTCACGCGAACCTGCGGCCGGAGAGCGTCTATCTGTGGACGCTGCCGATGTTCCACTGCAACGGCTGGTGCTTTCCGTGGGCGGTCACCGCGGCCGGCGCGACGCACGTCTGCCTGCGCAAGGTCGACGCGGTTGGGATCAACGGCGGCATCCATCACGAGGGCGTGACGCACTTTTGCGCCGCCCCGACCGTGCTCATCGGACTGCTGAACCACCCGGAGACCGTCGCGTTTCCGCACCGCGTCGTCGTGACGACGGCGGGGGCGCCGCCCGCGCCGGCGACGATCGCGCAGATGGAGGCGCTCGGCGCGGAGCTGCACCACGTCTACGGCCTGACCGAGGTCTACGGGCCGATCACCGAGTGCGCGTGGCACAGCCCGCAGTGGGACGGCTTCGCGCCGGCGGAGCGCGCGCGGCTGCGCAGCCGGCAGGGCGTCGCGATGCTGACGCTCGCGGCAGACGACGTGCGCGTCGCCGACGGCGAGCTGAACGACGTCCCGCGCGACGGGACGACGCAAGGCGAGATCATCATGCGCGGCAACAACGTGATGAAGGGATATTATGCCGATCCGGCAGCGACGGTGAAGGCGTTCGAGGGCGGCTGGTTCCACTCGGGCGACATCGCGGTGATGCACGGCGACGGCTACATCGAGATCGTCGACCGCGCGAAGGACGTCATCATCAGCGGCGGCGAGAACATCTCGACGCAGCAGGTGGAGAAGGTGCTGCTCGAGCACGACGCGGTGCTCGAGTGCGCCGTCGTCGCCGTCCCCGACGAGCGATGGGGTGAGGTCCCCAAGGCGTTCGTCACGCTCAAGCCGGGCCGCTCGCTCGGCGCCGACGAGCTGCGCGCGTTCGCGCGCGAGCGGATCGCGGCGTTCAAGGTTCCGAAGAGCGTCGAGTTCGGCGAGCTGCCGAAGACCTCGACCGGAAAGATCCAGAAGTACGTGCTGCGCGAACGCGAGTGGAGAGGCCGCGAAAAGCGCGTGAACTAGAGCGCGGCGAGGGCTTCGCGCGCGGCGCGCTCGCCGGAGAGCAGCGCGCCCGCGACGGTTCCGGCCTCGCTGGTCGGCGACGTCGCCTCGCCGGCGAAGAAGAGCACGCCGTCGACCGGCGCGGCGAGATCGCCGCGCGGGTCGCCCGGCCCGACCGAGAGGTAGCTGTACGCGCCCCGCGAGTACGGATCGCGCTGCCAGTCGTGGACGTACGCCGCCTCGAGCTCGCCGTGCGGATCGGCCTCGGGGCCGAAGAGCGTGCGGAGATCGCGCACCGCCGCCGCGACCAGCGCGGGTTCTTCGTACTCGGCGAGCGCGGCCGCGCGCGGGCCGCCCGCCCACGCGGTGAGCATCGGCGTGCGGAGCGGCAGCGTCGTCCAGAACGTCGGAAACGACGCGCCGGAACGGTGGAAGAACGCGCCGTCGCGGTAGCGCGCCGCGTGCACGCGCTCCCAGAAGGCGCTCCGGAAGCGCAGGGCCAGCTTGAGCACCGGGCCGGTGACGATCCGGGCGAGCGCGGCGCGGGCCCGCGCGGGCAGCTCGGGCTCGAAGCGCACGTCCCCGGACCGGAGCACGCCCGCCGGCAGCGTGACGATCGCGACACGCGCACGCAGCTCGACCGCGTCGCCGAGCGCGCTCGCCGCCTCGATCACGACGCCGCCCGCCTCGCGGCGCAGGGCGCGAACCGGCGACTCGAGACGGACGTGCACGCGCGCGGGATCGAGCGCGCCCTGCAGCGCGCGAAACAGCCGCGCGTATCCGCCGAGCGGACGGAACTGCCTCGACGTCTGTCCGTTCGGGCCGCCGCCCCACTCTTCGGCGAGCGCGCGCGTGCTGGCGACTCGCGGGTCGGCGGCGTCGAAGCCCTCGACCATCATCCGCGCGTAGATCCGTGCCCGGTCGACGCCGGGCTCGTCGTCGGGGAGCGATCGGAGGAAGTCGTCGATGCTGACGTCCTCGTGCAGAGCGCGCGCGCGCTCCAGGATGCGCGCGACGATATCCAGCGGGTCGTCACGGTCGCGCAGCTCGCCGTTCTCGTACAGAAACGACGTTCCGCCGGTGTCGATGGCGACCGACTCCGCGCTGCGCAGCAGCTCGAACGAGACCTCGGCCGCGCCGTGGATGAACTCGGCACCCAGCTCCGCGGGAACGGGGAGTCCGGCGTCCTCGCGGGTGTAGCAGCGCCCGCCGATCCGGTCGCGCGCTTCGAGCACGACCGCCGATGCGCCGGCGCGCGAGAGCGCGCGAGCGGCGGCGAGACCGGCCGCTCCGGCGCCGATCACCGCGACGTCGCACTCGGGCCTCACGCGCGTGGCGCGTCCCCTCCGCGCGCGAGCACCGCCGTGCAGTATTTGCAGCGGCGCGCGTCTTGCGGGATCTCGCTCAGGCACTCGGGGCACGTCTTTTGCGCGAGCACCGGGTCGGCCGGCTTCTCGAAGCGTTCGGATGCGACGCGCAGCGGGACGACGATGAGGTAGTAGATCACCGCCGCGTCGAGCAGAAACGTGATGAGCGCGTTGATGAAGTCGCCCAGCGCGAACGCCGAGTGGTTGAGCGTGAAACCGATCCGCGAGAAATCCGGCTTCCCGATCAGCGCGGCGATCGCCGGCGTGATCAGATCTTTCACCAGCGCGTTCACGACCGCGGTGAACGCGGCGCCGAGCACCACGGCGACGGCGAGGTCGACGACGTTGCCGCGGGCGATGAACGTGCGAAATCCCTTGAACGTATCGTCCTCCTTTCGAGCGTTGCGGCGTTCGCCGCCTCGCTCGCGCGTTCCGGCGAACGGCCGGGAAGCAGCCGAGCGCGCCCAGACCGTTCATTGCGGGGCGCGCCGCGCGGAACGTGCGCGGACCGCGCTCCGTTTCGATGTGCGAAGCACCCGCGTCAAGATTACATTCGCTTGACGTTGGCGCTAAGTGTTGCCCGCCTTCCGCCGATCACTGAGTGCAGACAACGCTCGTACCTCACGAGGGTGGTTTTCTCGATGGACGTCCCTGACAATCTCGATACTTTCCTCCGCGACCTCCTCAAGGAAGAGGGTGGCGCGGTTCAGCTCGACGACGAGGACAGAGCGTTCATCGATCGCATCCTCAAGTCGATCACGCAGGGCAGCAAGGGCGTGTTCGTCGTGCTGCACCCGAACGACCGCATGCAGTACATGCTGCTGAACACCAACCGGGCCGGTGCGATCGCGCTGCTCGCGAAGGTGATGCAGCGGACCGCCGAAGCGCTCGAAGCCGACCTGGACTGACGAGGCGCTCGCCTAGACCGCGACCGGTCTGAGGGCGTCGCCGACCACCGCGAGCATCACCTCGACGACGTCGGGGTCGAACTGGCTCCCGCGACAGCGCTCGATCTCGAGCAGCGCGCGGTCTGCGGTCATCGGAAAGCGATACGGCCGCTGGCCGGTCATCGCGTCATAGGCGTCGGCGACCGCGACGATCCGTGCCGCGAGCGGGATCGCGCCGGCCCGCAGCCCGTCGGGGTAGCCGCGCCCGTCGAAGCGCTCGTGGTGATGCCGTACGGCGTCGCGGTAGTCGAGCAGGTCGTATTCGGCGAGGAGCCGCTCGCCCTCGGTGACGTGCCGCTCCATCAGCTCGCGCTCGGCGGGCCGGAGCGCGCGCGGGGCGCGCAGGATCTCATCCGGGATGCAGAGCTTCCCGACGTCGTGGAGCTGGGCCGACCGGACGACCAGGAGCTGCTCGTCGCCGCTGAGGCGGAGCTCCGAGACGATCCGCGACGCCCAGCGCGCAACGACGCGGCCGTGGGCCGCGGTAGCCGGATCGCTGGTGTCGAGCCGCTCGACGAGCGCGCGCAAGGGATCCATCCAATAGCTCCGTCCCGGGATGTCCTATCCCGATCCGGGACTAACGTCCCCATCTTTACCGGGGACTAAACGACACTCGCCCGGCTGCTTCGTCGAGGTCGACGACGTAGCGCTCCCAGATCCCGATCCCGACGTGCGGGGTCGTCTGCGTCCGGCGGACCGCGGCGACCGTGGGGCCGAGGCTCAGCGCGCCGACCTGGACGGCCGGGACCTGGACGGTGAAGGCGTCGTCGCCCCCGCCGACGCCGAAGACCTGGCCGCGGCTTAGGACCGCCCATTGTGGCCCGTTCCGGTATTCGGCGTAGCCCAGCGAGACGATCGACTGGTCACCGGTGTCGAGCAGCGCCCGCTCGGCCTGACCGCCGAGGGTCGCGGCGATCATCGGCGAGCCGGACCGGAACGTCAGCGCGATGCCGCCTGCGGCCGGCGACCCGCCCGGGGCGAGCAGCCGTGCCGTCCCGCGCCGCCGGTCGAGGACGAGCCGGACGCCCGCCAACAGATCGCTGCCCACCACCACGTCGAAACGCGCCGCGTTCGAGCGCGGGACGACCGCGTAGCGCGCGCGCTCCATGCGCGCAGATCCGAGCGCCAGCGGCCCCGCTTCGACGAACCCGGTCGCGAATCGCCCGAGCCCGGCGATCTCCAGCTCGCCGTGCGGCTCGAGGCCGAGCGCCTCGGCGAGCGTCAGCGTGATCGCGCTCGGGGTCGCGCCGCTGTCGAGCAGGCAGCGCACGGAGCGCCCGCCAAGCGTACACGGGACGATCGGGATACCTTCCCCACCGAGCGCGAGCGGGGCGTCGGGGCCGACGGTGGTCGCGATCCCGGCCGGCGGGCCGACCGGGCCGGGCTGGACGGAGACGTCGTCGAGCGGCCCGTTCTCGAACGCTCCGGCCCGATCGAGCGCGTAGCTCGCCGAGCCGGCGCGCGCGATGCGCGCGTACAGCGCGACCGGCTGGCCGCCCGGCGTGTCGACGCGCCGGACCGCCGACGTCGCCGGATCGATCGTCGCGACCAGTTCGGCGCCGTCGCGCGCGCGGACGCGCCAGCGCCCGGCGCCGTCGCGCGCGACCGTGCCGCCGGCCGCGCGGAACGCCGGCTCGGCGAACGCGTAGGAGACGATCGCAAAGAGCGTGCGCTGCGCGAGCGTCTCCTCGCCGATCTCTTCCGGAAGCGCGACGTCGTTGATCCCGAACGTCCACTCGCGCGTGCCGTCGAAGTACGTTCCGCCGCAGACCTCGTTGACGCACCGCCGCGCCAGGCGCTGCGTCCCGAGCTGATCGACCGTCGTGACGACGGCGCGGCCCTCGACGACGCGCTTTCCGGTGGCGTGCAGGTGGAGCGACGCGGCATGGCCGTTCGCCGCCGCGAGCGCCGCCAGCGGATCGGGCGGCGCGACGGCGCCGCCGAACGCGACGGCGCCGGCAAGCACCAGCGAACGCAGCGCGAATCGCATCGCCGTGGAACTGCACCCTCTCGACGGCTACCTCCTCGACGGTCGCCCCGGCAAGGCAGACGCCATCGCGGCGGCGCTGCGGGCCCGGTCGAGCGATCCGAAGGCGCAGCCGTTCTACCGGGCGCTGGAGTCGGTCGGCGCGCGCGCGGCCGATGAGGCGCTGCTGGCGCTGCGGATCGTCTTGGGCGGGAATACCCCCAGCGATGAAGCGATCGTGGCGGCGCGCGCCGCGCGTGCTCGCGCGAGAGCGGGCGATCCGGGCGCGCGTGAAGCGTACCTCCGCTCGGTCGGTTCGATCGTCCCGTGAGCGCCGCGAGGGACGGAACGAACCGGCGCGTTCCATGCGTTATCCCAGGGTGATGCCCCGGTTGCTCGCCGCCGTCTCGCTGGCCGGCATGTTTTGCTTTTCTTCCGCCGCGATCGCGGCGCCGGCCCCGACCCCGTCGCCGACCGCGACGGCGGTCGCGCAGGCTCCCGCCCGCGACGGCGGCGTGATCGAGGGACGCGTCACGAACGTCGATTACTCGCGCGGCGTCGTCACTGTCGAATCGACGACGCAGGGCCGCGTCGACGTCACGACGATGCCGACGACGAGCGTGCAGTCCAACGACCCCGGCTATCACACGCTCACCGACGTCTCGAAGGGCTCGAAGGTGCAGATCTTCATCTCGAAGACCGCCGGGAAGCTGGTCGCGCAGATCATCCGTCTGATCAAGCACTAGCGCCGCGCACACCTAGGTTCCGGCGGCCGGCGTCGAAAGCGCGTCCCCGGATATGAACGTCTCCGCGGATCTCGGCGCGCTGGCGCGCGGCGTGATCGGAGTCGGATTCACCGGCACGACGCCCGAAGCGGCGCCGCTCGAAGCGCTCCGAGCGTTTGGACCGGGGGCGCTGATTCTATTCGCTCGCAACGCCGGCACGACGGAGCAGCTTCGCGAGCTCGTCGGCGCGCTGCGCGCGCTCGGCTCGCCGCCTCCTCTCGTGATGGTCGATCAAGAAGGCGGGCGCGTCGAGCGCATCCGCGACGGCGTCGCCGCCCTGCCGTCGGCGATGGCGGTCGGCGCGACCGGCGACGTCCTGCTGGCCCGGAAGCTCGGAACGCTGGTCGGGCGCGATCTGGCGCGGCTCGGGATCAGCGTCGACCTCGCGCCGGTCGCCGACCTGTCGCTGCGGCCGGACAGCGTCGTCATCGCGACGCGCGCGTACGGCGACGATCCGGAACGCGTCGGCGCGTTCGCCGGCGCGTTCGCGCACGGCCTCGAGCGCGCCGGCGTCGCGGCGACGATCAAGCACTTCCCCGGCCATGGATCGACGGCCGAAGACTCGCACGTCGGGCTGCCGCGCGTCACGACCGACGCGGCGACGCTGCGCGCCCGCGACCTGATCCCGTTCAAGCGTGCCATCGCCGATCGCGCGGCGTCGCTCGTGATCACCGCGCACGTCGTGATGGAAGCGTTCGACCCCGATCGCCCCGCGACGCTCTCACGCGCCGTGCTGACCGATCTGCTGCGCGGCGAGCTCGGCTACGACGGAGTCGTCGCGACCGACTGCCTGGAGATGGACGCGATCACCGGCAGCGTCGGCACCGTCCGCGCCGCCGTCGAAGCGCTCGCCGCCGGTGCCGACCTGCTGCTGATCAGCCACTGCCTCGAGCTCGCCGAGCATGCGGCCAACGCGATCGCCGAAGCGGTCGCGAGCGGCGAGGTTCCACGCGCGCGCCTCGAGGAAGCATTCGAACGCGTGCGCGCCCTGCGCGAGCGCCTCGCACGGCATGTTCCACTCGACGAGCCGGTCGACGAGGACTCGCCGCTCGAAGCCGCGCGCCGCGCCGTGACGGTACTGCGCGGCGACCCGCGGCTGCGCCCCGGCAAGCCGGTGACGGTGATCTCGTTCGAAGGGACCGTCGTCGACAATGCGGCGAGCTCGGGGACGAAGGACCGCGCCGCCGAGTCGCCGTCGCTCAGCACGGCGCTGCGCCGGCGCGGCTGGAAGAGCGAAGTCATGCGCGTCCCGCTCGAGCCTGACGCGGAGGACGTCGACCTGCTGCTGGAGCACATCCCCGCGCTCGGCGACCGCGAGTTCGTCGTCGTGACGCGCGACGCGCACCTCTACGCCGGTCAGCACGAGGCGGTGATGCGGATCCTCGCGCTGGCGCCCGACGCGCTGATCGTCTCGGCCCGATCGCCGTACGACACGGTCCTCTGGCCGCAAGCGACGCGCATGGTCTGCATCTACGGCGCCCAGACGATCTCGCTCGAAGGGTGCGCCGACGTGCTCTCGGGCCGCGCCGAGGTCCGCGGCAGCCTCCCCGTTCGCCTGACGACCAACGGCGCTGTTCACTGAGATCGACGCCGCCGTCGACGCGGCGCTCGGCGTGCGCTTCAGCGCCGCCGTCGTGCGCGTCGAGCACCGCGGCCGCGTGCGCTACGAGCGCGCGTTCGGCCGCACCCGCGACGACGGCCCCGCGCAGCCGTGCTACGTCGACACGCGCTTCGACCTCGCCTCGATCACGAAGGTCTTCGTCGCCACCGTGGCCCTCGTGCAGGCGTCGCACGCCGATCTCAGCCTGAACGATTCGCTCACATCGCTGGTTCCCGAATGGACGGGCACCGCACACGAACCGATCACGTTGCGCCGCATCCTCGCCCACGACGCGGGCTTCAAGAGCGGCGCCGACTACCGCACGCTCTTCGATCGCAACGTCGAAGCGTTCGCCTTGACCGAGCCGCTCGCCGCACCCCCGGGCACGCGCGTGATCTACAGCGACCTCGGCTTCATCGCCCTCGGCACGCTGATCGCGCGAGCCGCCCGAACCGCCTCCCTCGCCGCCACCGTCGAAACGACGCTACGCGCCCTCGGCGCCGCCGCGACGGCGTACAACCCGCGCGCACCCGAACGCGCCGCCATCCCCGCCACCGAAACCGATCCCTGGCGCGGCCCCGTCCAAGGAACGGTGCACGACGAGAAAGCCCACCTGATGAACGGCGTCGCCGGCCACGCCGGCCTCTTCGGCGACGCACGCGACATCGGACTGCTCGCGGAATGGTACCTCGCCGCCGCCAACGACCGCCCCACCCCGCTCGACCGCACGCTCGCGCGCGAAGCGATCCGCGAACACGCCGGCGACCCGGTCTTGCGCCGCGGACTCGGCTGGGCGCTGAAGACGAGCGACGACAACTCCTGCGGCGCGCTGATGTCGCGAAACACGTTCGGCCACACCGGCTTCACCGGCACGTCCGTCTGGGCCGACCCCGACCGCGACCTGAGCGTCGCGATCCTCACCAACAACGTCCACCACGGCCGCACCGACCTGCGCGACGTCCGCGCCGCGATCGCCAACGCCGCGGTGCGAGCGATCGACGCCGCATGAAGATCGCCGGCATTCTCTCCGGCACCTCGCTCGACGGCATCGACGTCGCGATCTGCGACATCGTCCCCACCGCAACCACGCTGCGCGTCGTCACCGACCGCTTCGCAACGATCCCGTTCGACCGATCGCTCCGCGCCCGCATCCTCGCCGCCTATCCGCCCGCACCCGCCGGCGCACTCGAACTCTCCGCCCTCCACGCCGCGATCGGCGAAGCCTTCGCCGCCGCCATTGAAACCGTCGCCGCACAGACGCACCTCGACGCCGTCGCCTCCCACGGCATCACGCTCGCGCACGACGGCGAAGCCCATCACACCCTGCAGCTCGGCGACCCGTTCCGCATCCGCGAGCGCATCAACGCAACGGTGATCCACGACTTCCGTTCCGCCGACACCGCCGCCGGCGGAACCGGAGCCCCTCTCGTCCCCTTCGTCGACGAGCTGCTCTTCGCACCGCACGCCCCCTGCGTCGCCGTGAACCTCGGCGGGATCGCAAACATGACCGTCCTCCCCGAAGGAATCGCGTTCGACTCCGGCCCCGCCAACCTCCCGATCGACACCTACATCGCATCCCGCACGAACGGCGCCCAACGCCACGACGAAAACGGCAATCTCGCCGAATCCGGCACCGCGAGCGAACCGCTCCTCTCCCGCATGCTCGCCGACCCCTACTTCACCCGCAAACCCCCAAAGACAACGGGCCGCGAACACTTCGGCGCCCCATACATCGCCACGTTCCGCCCCGACCTCGACACCCTCTCGCTCCCCGACGCCCTCGCAACCCTCACGATGCTAACCGCCCGCACCGTCAGCGACGCAGTGCGCG
>DASWSC010000166.1:0-3772 GCA_036402855.1 Candidatus Elarobacter sp.
GCCGACAAGCTGCGCGGGCTCGTCTTCGACGCGCAGTTCGACTCGTACCGCGGCGTCGTCGCCTACCTGCGCGTCGTCGACGGCGAGCTCAAGGCCGGCTCGCGGTTCATGTCGATGGCGCACCGGCGCGTCTACGAGGCGACCGAGGTCGGCGTCTTCAAGCCCGAGATGCGCAAGACGAGCTCGCTGAGCGCCGGGAACGTCGGCTACGTCATCGCGAACATCAAGTCGCTCGGCGACATGGACGTCGGCGACACGATCACGCTCGCCGACGATCCCGCATCCGAGGCGCTCCCCGGCTACAAGCCGATCGTCCCGATGGTGTACTGCGGGCTCTACCCGAACGAGGGCGTCGAGGTCTCGGAGCTGCGCGACGCGCTCGAGAAGCTCTCGCTGAACGACTCGGCGCTCCACTTCGAGCCGGAATCCTCGATCGCGCTCGGCTTCGGCTTCCGCTGCGGTTTTCTGGGCCTCTTGCACATGGAGATCGTGCAAGAGCGGCTCGAGCGCAACTACAACCTCGACCTGATCGCCACGTCGCCCTCGGTCGTGTTCCGCGTGACGATGACCGACGGCCGCGTCGAGACGATCGACAACCCGGCGAAGCTGCCGCCGCGCGACAAGATCGAGAAGATGGAAGAGCCGTACGTCAAAGCGACGGTCATCACGCCGCCCGACTACGTCGGCACGATCATGGAGCTGACGCAGAACAAGCGCGGCGCGCTGGGCAACATGGAGTACCTCCACGACGGCCGCGTGATCCTCACGTACGAGATCCCGCTGATCGAGGTGATCGTCGACTACTTCGATCAGCTCAAGTCGCGCACGAAGGGGTATGCCTCGCTCGACTACGAGGTGACCGATTACAAGGAAGGCGACCTCGTCAAGCTCGAGATCCTGCTCAACGGCGAGCCGGTCGACGCGCTCTCGTTCATCGTCGCACGCGAGAAGGCGCAGAGCCGCGGCCGCGCGCTGACGGAGAAGCTGAAGGAACTCATCCCGCGCCAGATGTTCGACGTCCCGATCCAGGCGGCGATCGGCGGGAAGATCGTCGCGCGCGAAACCGTGAGCGCGATGCGCAAGAACGTTCTCGCGAAGTGCTACGGCGGCGACATCACCCGCAAGCGCAAGCTGCTCGAGAAGCAGAAGGTCGGCAAGGAGCGGATGAAGCGCGTCGGCCGCGTCGATCTGCCGCAGGAGGCGTTCATGGCCGTCCTGCGACTCGACGAGTCCTGAGCGCCCGCCGCCCGGCGCGCATGCGCGTCTACGTCGCGACGAAGAACGCCGGGAAGCTCCGCGAGATGGAGGCGCTGTTCGCGGACGCGCCGGTCGAGCTGGCCGTCTATCCCGCCTACGAGCCGCCCGACGAGGGCGAGACCTCGTACGGCGACAACGCGGCGCTGAAAGCGCGCGCGCTCCGGGGGCAGCTTCTGGCCGCCGGGATTCGAGCCGGCGTGCTGGCCGACGACTCGGGGCTCGAGGTCGAGGCGCTCGGCGGGCGACCCGGCGTGACGACCGCGATCTACGGCGGCGCCTCGGCGAGCTGGAGCGACCGGCGGGCCCGGCTGCTCGGGGAGCTCGCGACGATCGCCGAGCCGGACCGCGGCGCACGCTTCGTCTGCGTGCTCCACTTCATCGGCCCGGACGGCCGCGAGCTGGCGGCCACCGCGACGGTCCGCGGCGCGATTCCCGCGGCGGAGCGGGGCCGGGCGGGGTTCTCGTTCGATCCGGTGTTTTTCTATCCGCCCGCCGGGCGCACGTTCGCGGAACTCGGCGAGGAGGAGAAGAACCGCGTCAGCCACCGCGCCGTGGCGGCCGCGGGCTTGATCGCGATGCTCGCGACCGCCGAGCTCGCGACGCCCGAAGACGGCGAAACGGCCCGGTGAGAACACCGGGCCGTCCGTTTGATCTGGTGCACCGCGAAGGACTCGAACCTTCAACCAATTGATTAAGAGTCAACTGCTCTACCATTGAGCTAGCGGTGCGACGAGTGAAAGAGTACCCGCTCGGCGGAACGCCGTCAAGCCGCGGAGGCGAGGCGGCGGAGCGGCGTCAGCGACAGGTCTTGGCGACCTTGACGATCGCGGCTGCCGCGGCGGCTTCCTTCCCCTCGATGGTGTCCGCGCCGGCGGCCGAGGTGACGGCGTCCTCCGGCGAGACCGCGATCTCCGTCGCGGCCGCGTACGCGTCGGGGTTCTGACGCGACTTGGCTGCCGCCGCAGTCGCCGAGGGACGGTTGAAGGGCTGCGGCGTCGGGAGCGCGCGCGCCGAGTCCGGGCGCGCGCTCGTTCCGGTCGCTTGGCCCAGTTGCGACATCGATTCGTCCTGGTCGAGCAGTTGGCTCAAGCGCTGCGACTCCACGAACCCGGAGAGCGCGTTCAGCTTGGTGTTCTCCGCGTCGTAGAGCGCCTGCAGCGCATCGCGGAGCTCGCGCGTCGAGGGATCCTTCTGGTTGCGCGCGACGCGCGTATCGCCGAGCGCGGCGTTGATGGTCAGCACGTCCTTCGCGATCGCCGATTTCTTGCGGTCCAGCGCCATGAGGACGAGCGTCTGAGCGGCCTGGTTCGGCCGGCGTGCCCCCGGGATCGCCGCGTATCTCCGCAAATCGCCCTTCGCCGCATCAAAGGCTGCGCTGGCGTCCAGGGCGGCGCCGAGCGACGGTGCGACGAGATCGCGGATCACCGCGCACGGCAGCCGCGTCGCCTTGGTTCGTCCGATCTCCGGCAACGCCGAAGCGATCGGCGACGGCGGCGCGACCGTCGGCGCGCTCGCGTCTCCGAGCGCCAGGACCGCGACGCCGAACGCGGCGACGAGTTGCGCTGCTCCGACCATCTCTCGTGCTGCGACGCCTTCCGCGTGCGGACCTACCGCCGGCCTCTAGCGGCAGGTTTGGGCGATCCTCACGATCGTGCGGCTGGCGCGCGCTTCGGTGGCGGCGACGCCGTTCGCCTCGGCGTCGGCGGTCACCGCGCGGTCCGGCGCCTGCGGCGCGGTGGTGACGGCCGGCGCGGGGTTCTGCCGCTGCAGCGCGATCATGTTCGAGCGGGGCGGCGTCGGGAGCGCATAGGTTGCCGGTGTGGCGAGCGCGCGCGGCGCGTCGGCCTTCATCGCGGGCGCGTGCAGGCCTTCGTCGTTCGCCATCTTGATCTGCGAGAGCGTCTCGTCTTCGTTGAAGAGCTGGCTCCAGCGCTGCGCTTCGAGAAACGACGAGAGGGCGTTGAGCTTGGCGTTCTCCGCGTCGTAGAGGCCCTGCAGCGCATCGCGCAGTTCGCGCGTCGCCGGGTCCGTTTGGTTCATCGCCACGCGCGCATCGCCGAGCGCCCTGCTGATCGCGATCACGTCCTTCGCCATCGCCGACTTCTTGCGGTCGAGCGCCATCAGCGACATGGTCTGCGGCGCCTCCGACGGACGCCGCTGCCCCGGAACCAAGCCGAGGCGGCGCAGATCGCCCTTCGCCGCCTCGAACGCGGCGCTGGCGTCGATCGCGGCCCCGATCGAAGGCGCGACCAGGTCGCGGATCACCGCGCACGGCAGCCGGGTCGCGCGTGTGCGCCCGATCTCGGGGAGGGTGGAAGCCGACGGCGCCGGCGACGACGGCGTCTGGGAAAGCGCCGGCGCGATCGCGAGACCGACGACGACGAGGACCAGGGCTGTGAACGGCCGGCGACTCTGCATAGGACTCCCGCGATATGCAAATTGAGTGTGCGCCCGGTGGGGCTCGAACCCACGACTCTCGGCTTAAAAGGCCGGTACTCTACCAACTGAGTTACAG
>DASWSC010000167.1:0-5818 GCA_036402855.1 Candidatus Elarobacter sp.
TCGTCTTCGAGCCGCCGGGGGCGGACGAGGTGGAAGCGACGGCGCTCGCGACGAACGCGCGCGGCGTGATGCTCGCCTTCGGCGGCCAGACCGCGATCAACCTCGCGGGCGAGCTCGCCCGGCGCGGGATCACGATCGTGGGCAGCGACCGCCGCTCGCTGGACATGGCGGAAGACCGCGAGAAGTTCGACGCGGCGCTGGAGAAGCTCGGCGTCGCTCGGCCGCGCGGGCGCGCGGCGAACACGTTCCGCGAGGCGCGCGCCATCGCACGCGAGATCGGCTTCCCGGTGCTGGTGCGGCCGTCGTACGTGCTCGGCGGGCGCGGGATGGAGATCGTCTACAACGAGGGGCAGCTCGCGAGCTACGTCGAGGCCGCGCCGCCGATCACGCCGGGGGCGCCGCTGCTGATCGACAAGTACATGCGCGGGCGCGAGGTCGAGGTCGACGCGGCGTTCGACGGCGACGACATCATGATCCCGGGGATCTTCGAGCACGTCGAGCGCGCGGGGATCCACTCGGGCGACTCGATCAGCGTCTTTCCGACGCAGACCGTCTCCGAGGCGATGGAGCAGCGGATCGTCGACGTCACCGAGGCGATCGCGCGCGAGCTCGGGATTCGCGGCTTGATCAACATCCAGTTCGTCATCCCCGAGGGAACGGACGAGCTGCTCATCATCGAAGCGAACCCGCGCGCGAGCCGCACCGTCCCGATCATCTCGAAGGCGACCGGGATCAATCTGGTCGCCGCGGCGACCCGCATCGCGCTCGGCGAGAAGCTGCGCGAGATGCCGTGGGGCGTCGGCCTCGCGCGCAAGCCCGACTACGTCGTCGTCAAAGTCCCCGTCTTCTCGTTCGCCAAGATGCGCGGCGTCGAGACGATCCTCGGCCCCGAGATGAAGTCGACCGGTGAGGTGCTCGGGATCGACCAGACGTATGCCGGGGCGCTGCGCAAGGGGTTCATCGGCGCCGGGATCCGGCTGCCCAGCGAAGGCGGGCGCGTCTTGGTCTCGATCAGCGAAGAGGAGAAGCCGAACAGCGTCGACTTGCTGCGGCGGCTCGCCGCGCTCGGCCACACGCTGGTCGCGACGCCGCGGACGTACGACTTACTGCTGGCGAACGGGATACCGGCCGAGCGCGTCAACCGCATCGGCGAGGGCGCGCCCGACGTGCTGGACGTCATCAAGCAGCGCTCCGTCGACCTCGTCATCAACGAGATCGGCGGGCGCGGCCAGACGGAGAACTACCGAATCCGCCGCGCCGCGGTGGAGGCGTCGATCGCCTCGCTGACCTCGCTCGATACGGCGCGCGCGCTCGTCACCGCGCTGGAGTCGGAATCCGGCCCGCCGCGTTCGCTCCAGGAGTACCAAGCGACCCGCCTCGGCGCCCTCGCGCACTGACGCTGGGTACAACGCTGACGTGGCTACCGTCAGCGAGTTCATGATCGAGCGCCTGATCGCTTGGGGCGTGCGGCGCATCTTCGGCTATCCGGGTGACGGGATCAACGGCTTGATCGCGGCGATCGACAAGCATCACGAGCAGATCGAGTTCGTTCAAGTCCGCCACGAGGAACAGGCCGCGCTCATGGCGTGCGCGCACGCGAAGTTCACCGGTGAGATCGGCGTCTGCCTCGGAACGTCGGGACCGGGCGCGATCCATCTGCTCAACGGGCTCTACGACGCGAAGAACGATCACGTCCCCGTGCTCGCGCTCGCCGGACAGTCGGCGACCAGTGCGATAGGGAGCGAGTACCAGCAGGAAGTCGATCTGCACGCGCTCTTCAAGGACGTCGCCGGCGAATATCTCGTGACGCTGATGAGCCCGGCGCAGGTCCGACATGCGCTCGACCGCGCTGTGCGCGGCGCGATCGCCGGGCGGACCGTAACGGCCCTCATCGTTCCGAAGGACCTCCAAGAAGAGAAGGCCGTCGAGAAGCCGCCGCACATGATGAACTTCAACGCCTCCGGCATCGGAATCGCGCTGGGCCGCGTGCTTCCGCACGACGACGACCTGCGTCGCGCGGCCGAGGTGCTGAACGCCGGCTCGAAGGTGGCGATGCTGGTCGGGGCGGGCGCGCTCGGCGCCGAGGAGCAGGTGATCGCGGTCGCCGACGCGCTGCAGGCAGGCTGCGCGAAAGCGCTGCTCGGAAAGGCCGTGCTCCCCGACGACCTGCCGTGGGTCACCGGGACGCTGGGATTGCTCGGCACCAAGGCGTCGTCCGACATGATGACGTCCTGCGACACCTTGCTGATGGTCGGTACGAACTTTCCGTACGTGCAGTTCTTGCCGAAGGAAGGGCAGGCGCGCGGCGTGCAGATCGACGTCAGCGGGCTGCGGCTCGGGACGCGCTATCCCACCGAGGTGAACCTGCAAGGGACGGCGCGCGACACGCTGGAGGCGCTGCTGCCGCTGCTGAACGTCAAGACCGACACGTCGTGGCGCGAGACGATCGTGAAGTCGCGCGCGAAGGCGGCCGACGTCAACGCGACGCGCGCGGCGATCGCCGGGAAGCCGGTGAACCCCGAGGACGTCTTCGTCGAGCTCAACCGCCGGCTGCCCGATCGGGCGATCCTCACCGCCGACGCGGGGACGTCGACCAACTGGTCGGCGCGCCACCTGCAGATGCGGCGCGGGATGAAATGGTCGCTCTCCGGCGGCCTCGCGACGATGGGCTCGGCCGTCCCCTACGCGATCGCGGCGAAGTTCGCGTTTCCCGACCGGCCGGTCATCGCGATCACCGGCGACGGCGCGATGCAGATGAACGGGCTCAACGAGTTGATCACCGTCGGCCGCTACTGGAAGCGCTGGAGCGATCCGCGCTTCGTCGTGTACGTCGCGAACAACCGAGATCTGAACCAGGTGACGTGGGAGATGCGGATCGAGACGGGCGTCCCGAAGTTCCCGGAGTCGCAAGACCTGCCCGACTTTCCGTACGCGGAGTACGCGCGGATGCTGGGCTTCGAAGGGATCCGCGTCGACCGGCCGGAGGACCTCGGTGCCGCGTGGGATGCCGTTCTGGCCGCCGAGCGACCCGCGCTGATCGAGGTGCTCGTCGACGCGAACATCTCGATGCTTCCGCCGCACATCAAGCCCGAGCAGGCGAAAGCGTTCGCGAAGTCGATGGTGCACGATCCCGACCGGGAGCCCGCGATCGTGCAGTCGGTCAAAGGCGTCCTGGCCGGCGTCTTCCCGACGCGCAAAGGTGAGGAGAGCGAGAAGCCGTGAGCGCCGCTGCGACAGCCCCGCGCGTGCGCGTCGACGACGTGCGGGTCGACCTCCGCGGAAAGACAGCGATCGTCACCGGCGCCGCGACCGGGATCGGGAAGGCGATCGCGCTCCGGCTGTGGCGGAGCGGCGCGAACGTCGCGATCGACCACCGCGGGCGCCAGCAGGACGCCCAGGCGATCGCCGACGAGATCGAGCGCGGCGGGGGGCACGCGCTTCCGGTCCTCGCGGACGTCTCCGACGAGCGCGCCGTCGACGACTTGATCGCGCAGACCGTGGCGAGGTTCGGCGCGCTCGACATCCTGGTGAACAACGCCGGGATCGAAGAGGCCCATCCCTTCGTCGACACACCGCTCGACGTATGGGACCGCATCCTTCGGGTGAACCTCACCGGACCGTTCCTGTGCGGGCGAGCCGCGGCGCGCGCGATGATCGCGGCGGGTCGCCGGGGGCGCATCATCAACATCTCCTCGGTTCACGAGGACCTCGCGATGCCGAACAACGCCGCGTATGCCGCCTCGAAGGGCGGAGTTCGGATGCTGATGCGGACGATCGCACTCGAGCTCGCGCCGCACGGGATCACGGTGAACGACATCGCGCCGGGCGCGATCGCGACACCGATCAACCGCGACGTCCGCGAAGACGCCGAGAAGCAGAAGGAGCTCCTCGAAGAGATCCCGCTCAAGCGCGTCGGCGACCCGGACGAGATCGCCGCGCTCTGCACGTACCTGGCCTCCGAGGCGGCGAGCTACGTGACCGGCGCGACCTTCGTGATCGACGGCGGCTTGACACAGTACACGAAAGGCCTCTGAGCGCCAACGATCCGACGTCACCGAGAGTATCCATCTGTTCGTTCGCGCAGCTCGTTATGCCGCGCTTCTGAGCTTCTGCAGCGCTCGGGAGAGCAGCTTCGAGACGTGGCTTTGCGAGAGGCCGAGGTGGGCCGCGAGCTCGGACTGCGTGAATCCGGCGGCGTAGGTGCCGAGGACGATCGTGCGCTCGCGTTCGGCGAGTTCCTCGACGGCGACCGAGAGGGCGACGCGGTCGTCGAGCGCGATCCCGGGGACGGGCTCGGCGAGCTGTTCGAGCCGGTCGGGGATGTCGGAGGCTTCCGGCTCCGCGAACGGGAGATGCGCGATCCAGCGCAGCGCCCGCACTTCGCCAACCGTCTCGGCGCCGACGCCGAGGGCGAGCGCCATCTCGGCCGTGCCCGGCTCTCGATGGTTCGCGGCGCAGAGGGCGTCCCACACCACGGCGTAGCGCTTTTCGAGCGCGAGCAGCGTCCTCGGAGCGCGCACCATGCGCTCGTGATCGCGCACGTAGTGCATCAACTCGCCGACGATCATGATCCAGGCGTACGCCTGGAACGGCGTCTGCATCTCGGCGCGATAGTTCGTCGCCGCCTTGATGAGACCGACGGCGGCGACCTGTTCGAGGTCGGCGCGGTCGTTGTGGGCGCGTTTGAACTTGCGCGCGCCACGGAGGCAGAGGTGACGGTGGGCGTCGACGACGGCGTTGCGCCGCTCGACGGTGCGATCCGCGCAATAGCGCGAGACGAGTACTTCCCGCAGACTCATTTCGATACGCTTCCGATCAGACTGTAGAGTGGAATGAACACGGAGAACACGATGAACCCGACGATCCCGCCGAGCGCGACGATCATCGCCGGCTCGAGGACCGCGCCCAAGGTCGCGATCGCGGCCTCGACGTCGGACTCGAAGTAGACGGCCACCTTGAGCAGCATCTCGTCGACCAGACCGGTCTCCTCACCGGCGCGCACGAGCGCGACGGCCAGCGGGTCGAAGACGCGCGACGCCTGGAGCGGCGCCGTGAGCGTCTCACCGGCGCGCAGGCCCGTCCCGGCAGACTGCAGGGCGACGGCGTACGTGGGGCTTCCGGCGACCGGTCGGACGACGTCGATCGCCGTGACCAGCTCGATTCCCGAGCGCAGCAGCGTCCCGAGCATCCGCGCGATGCGAGCGGTGACCGCCTTGCGCAGCAGCGGCCCGATCACCGGAAGCCGCAGCCGGGCGCCGTCCAAGAGTAGCGCCCCACGCGGCGTTCGTGAGAGGGCCACGAGCGCGCCCATGCCGACGGCGGGCAGGAGGGCGACAAGAAGCCACGTCGCCGGCTGCTCGAGCGCGCTTCCGAGCGCGAGCAGCGCGCGCGTCGCGGGCGGCAGCTCGGCGTGAAACGCCTCGAACATCTGCGCGAACATCGGGACGATGCGCGCGACCAAGAACAGCACGAGCCCAAGCGCGGCGGTGACGACGACCGCCGGGTAGGCGAGCGCCGCGCGCACCTTGTTGCGCAGCTCGGCGTCCCGTTCGACGAACGTGGCGAGCCGCTCCAGCACGTCGTCGAGGATCCCGCCCGCTTCACCGGCGCGCACCATCGCGACGTAGAGCGAGGCGAACGCGCGCGGACGCCGGCCCATCGCGTCGCCGAGCGACGAACCGTCCTCGACGTCGGCGAGGATCCCGCGCAACGCTTCGCGCAGGGCCCCATCGGTCGTCCGCTCGATCGTGACCTCGAGCGCGCGCCGCATCGGAACGCCCGCGCGGACCAGCGTCGAGAACGAGCGGAAGAAGCCCAG
>DASWSC010000168.1:0-8969 GCA_036402855.1 Candidatus Elarobacter sp.
CGAGGATGAGCGCGATCTCGGCGTGTCCGCGCATGAGGTCGATCGCGATCAGCGAGACCGCCGAGATGACGGTGAGCCCGGAGAGCAGGCCGTCGAGCCCGTCGATGAAGTTGATCGCGTTCATCATCCCGAGGTACCACAGGAGCGTCAGCGCGAGCGTGACGCCCTCGGGGAAGTAGATCGGCGGCCCGCCCGGATGGAGCGGGTTGGTGATGTAGTGGATCTGAAAGCCGTACAGCATCGAGATGCCGGCGACAAGCGCTTGCGCGAGCAGCTTCGCGCGCGGCTGCATCGTCATCACGTCGTCCCAGATGCCGACCATCAGGACCAGCGTGCCGCCGAAGATCAGCCCGATCACGTCGTGCAGGTTGCCGAGGTCCTCGCGGACGTGGCCGGGGTGCGCGATCTGCCCGGTCGAGATCAGGTAGCCGATCGCCGAGAACAGCGCGAACGCGAAGCCGAGGTAGACGGCGATCCCGCCGATCCGCGGCTTCGGCTGGTCGTGCATCCGGCGCTCGCCGGTGGCGTCGAGCATCCCGACGTTGAGCGCGAGCCGCCGGACGTAGGGCGTCGTGAACAGCGCCGTCGCGAACGCGATCAGCGCCACGGCCAGGACGATCAGCGGGTTCACGTCAAGTCTCTCACCGGGTCAGGGCGGAACTGCTCGCACGGGACGCCGGCTTCCCCCAGCAGCAGCTCGCCGACCGGGTCCGGATAGGCGTCCCGGTAGACGATGCGCTCGACGCCGGCGCTGATCAGCAGCTTCGAGCACCCCGCGCACGGCTGGTGCGTGCAGTACGCCGTCGCCCCTTCGAGCGAGACGCCGTGCAGCGCGCCCTGGACGATCGCGTTGGCCTCCGCGTGGGTCGCGCGCAGGCAGTGCCCGTCGACCATCGTGCACCCGACGTCGAGGCAGTGCGGGACGCCGCGTGGCGCGCCGTTGTAGCCGGTCGTGAGGATCCGCTTGCGCCGGGTCAGCACCGCCCCGACGCTGGCGCGCGGACAGGTCGCCCGGGTCGCAACCGTCCGGGCGATCTCCATGAAGTACTCGTCCCAGCCGGGACGCGTCGGGCCGATCATCGCGCGGGATCCGCCACTTCGCTCCTCGCCGTGCACGAGGTCTGGCTATTCGCCGGGCGGCATCGCGAAGCCCGGGTCGCCGTCCGGCCGCGCGGACCACGCGTTGCGACGTCGCCATGGCGGGCTGCTTGACAACGTCGCAGCGGTCGTGCATCATACGCGCGTACGACCGTAGTCAGTTGAGTGTTTCGCGAGCCGGTGCGCCGAGGGTGTCACCGGCTCTTGCTATTTTGCGGGGTCATCGCCGATGCAACACACCGCGTTCTTCCGTATTGTCCACAGCAGACGCCTCACCGTCGCCGTCGGCACCGCGCTGCTGCTCTGCATCTGCAGCGCGGCGAGCGATTCACAAGACACCGGCGGCCGGGTCAATGCGTGGACGACGCCGCACGTCCTGACGATCTCCGACGGCAGCGACGTCACCACGCTGAACCCGCATCTCTCGCAGTTCGCCTCGACGGCGAACCTCTCGGAGATGACGATGGCGTGGCTGCTGCGGTGGGACGAGCACAACCAGCCGTATCCGGAGCTCGCGACGGAGGTCCCGACGAAGGCGAACGGCGGGATCAGCCAAGACGGTCTCACGATCACCTATCATCTGCGCCGGGGCGTGACGTGGTCGGACGGGGCCCCGTTCGACGCCGACGACGTGGTGTTCAGCACCGCGGTCGTCAACAACCCGGCCAACAACGAAGGGAGCCGGTTCGACCAGATCGCGAGCGTCGAGGAGCCCGACACGTTCACGGTCGTCTACCACCTCAAGAAGCCGTACTCGCTCTCGACCGTCTCGTTCTTCTCGAGCTGCTGCGCGAACGCGTCGATACTGCCGAAGCACCTGCTCGCGCAGTATCCGAGCATCAACGACGTCCCGTACAACGCCCTGCCGGTCGGGATCGGCCCCTTCACGTTCGAGCGCTGGGATCGCGGCAAGCAGGTCGTGCTGGCGGCGAACCCGCTCTACTGGCGCGGGCGGCCGAAGCTCGACAAGATCGTCTACAAGATCGTCGCCGACCGCAACGCGCTGCTGGCCCAGCTTCAATCGCACGACGTCGACCTATGGTACCAGTTCAGCGGCGCGTACCTCTCGCGCATCCAGGCGCTGCCGGCGTACGCCGTCCTGCGCCAGCCGAGCTACGCGTACAGCCACTTCGATTTCAAGCTCACGCACCCGCCGGTCGCCGACCCCGTGGTGCGTCAGGCGCTGCGGCTGGCGTTCGACCGCCGCGCGCTGGTCGACAAGGCGGAGCGCGGCGTCGGGATCGTGCAGGACACCGTGACGCCGGTCAACGCGCCGTACTTCGTCGACATGGGGACGACGCCGTACGACCCGGCGAAGGCGAACGCGTTGCTCGACCGCGCCGGCTGGAAGCGCGGCGGCGACGGCATCCGCGCGAAGAACGGCGTGCGGCTCGACCTGCGCGTCGCGACGCGCAGCGGGACGCCCGAGGTCGACGAGCAGCTCGAGCTGCTGCGCACCGACTGGCAGCGGATCGGCGTCGCCCTCACGGTGAAGCGCTACCCGCCGGCGCTGATGTTCGCTCCGCCGGAGAAGGGCGGGGTCGTCAACGGGGATTCGTGGGACGTCATCACGTTCGCGTGGGCCTCCGACCCCGTCGGGGACTACTCCGGAATCTACGGGTGCAACGCGTTCCCGCCCGACGGGCAGAACGACGTGCGCTGGTGCAACCAGGCCGCGCAGCGCGCGATGGACGCGCTCCTCGTCCACTACGACCAGTCCGAACGCACCGCCGACCTGCGGGTGCTCATGCGCGAGTTCGTCAAGGACGTTCCGTCGATCGTCTCCTACCTGCACGTCGACTTGTTCGCGTACAACAAAGACCTCAAGAACTACCGTCCGAACACCGTCACGCCGTTCGACAACATGATGAACGTCGACATCTAGCCTTCGGAGGAAGGCAACCGAGCAGCGCGGAAGCGGCGCCTCACCAGAGGGGTGCCGAGCATGTTCAGTATCTCGCCGATTCTCGACGTCATCATCGGTCTGGCGGGTGTCTTCGCGGCGTTCAGTCTGCTGGCGTCGTGGCTCAACGAGCAGATCGCGACCTGGCTGAAGTGGCGCTCGACGTTTTTGCTCACCGGGCTGAAGCAGATCCTCAACGGCAACGACACCGCGTTCACGGAGTTCACCGGCGATCCGATGTTCCACGCGCTCGAGGACGCGTCGGGTGCGGCGCGGCTACACGCTCCCTCGTACATGTCCGCGCAGCAGTTCAGCTCGATCCTGATGCACGCGCTGAGCCGCCAGCAGAACGGGCCGAGCGTCGCGCACCTCGCCGCGGCGCCCGGCGCCGCGACGGCCGGCGAAGTGCTCCAGGCGGTCGGGCAGATGACGCCGGCGTACGTGAACGCCGTCTCGGCGGGGGCGCAGGCGATGGGGCTCGACGGTCAGCTCAACGCGCTGGTCGTGCGAGCCGGCGGCGACGCCGCGACGTTCGTGAAGTCGGTCGAGGACTGGTACGACGACGGGATGGATCGCGTCTCCGGCTGGTACAAGCGGCGCGTCCAGATCGCGCTCTTCGTGATCGGCTGCGTGCTCGCGGTCCTGTTCAACATCGACTCGATTCGGCTGTACGACGGGCTCATGTGCAACCAGGCCCTGCGCGCGTCCGTCTCGACCGTCTCGGCGAAGACCGACGTTCAAGCGAACCAGTACGTCGAGAATCTCACCCACGCGCTTCCGCTCGGCTGGCCGGCGTGGCCGTGGGATGCGCACGGCCTCGACCGGCTTCCGTGCACGGTGAACGCGCCCGCGGCCGCGGCGACCCCGATGCTCGGTCTCAACGTGCCGACCGCGCTGAAGCTGAGCGGCTTGCTGCTCACCGCGATCGCGCTCTCGCTCGGCGCGCCGTTCTGGTTCGACACGCTCAGCCGCCTGACGCGCGTACGGAACACGGGGAAGAAGCCGGACGAACCGGCCGCGACGTGAGGGCTAGCGCGCGCCGGTGCTGACCGGCACCGAGCTCGTCGATCCGAACATCCGATCGCCCGCGTCGCCGAGACCCGGGACGATGTACCCGTGGTCGTTCAGCCGCTCGTCGAGCGCCGCCGTCACGATCCGCACGCCCGGGTGCTCGCGCGCGAGCGTCGCGACGCCTTCGGGCGCGGCGATGATACAGACGAAGATCGGCGCTCGCGCGCCGCGCTCGGCGAGCATCGTGAGCGCCGCGGACCCTGAATGCCCGGTCGCCAGCATCGGATCGAGGACGAAGACCTCTCGCGTCGCGAGATCGTCGGGCAGGTTCGCGTAGTACGGGATCGCGGCGAGCGTCTTGGGGTCGCGGTAGAACCCGAGGTGCGCGACGACCGCGTCGTCGACGACCGCCAGAAATCCGGGCAGCAGTCCGAGGCCCGCGCGCAAGATCGGCGCGACGACCGGCCGGTTCGCGATGCGCTGGACTCTCGCCAGCGCGACCGGGGTCTGCAGCTCGATGTCGGTGAGCGGGAGCGAGCGCGTCGCCTCGTAGGCCAGGAGCTGTCCGAGCTCCTCGACGAGCCGCCGGAAGACGGGCGTCGAGGTCGTCGCATCGCGCAGGCGCGCCAGCCGGTCCTGGACGGCGGGGTGGTCGATGACGAGCGGCGCGGAGGACACGTGGAGTTCATCGCGGCGGCGCCTCGCCCGCCCTGCAACCCGGCGCTGCGGCCGCGGTACCATGGGACGATGCAACGCCGGCGCTTCATCGCTTCCTCCGCCGCGGCGCTCGGGCTCACCGCCGCGCGTCCGGCGCTCGCCGCCGAACCGGCGCAGCTCTCGGCGGCCCAGCGCGCGCCGATCGAAGAGGCGGTCGCGAAAGCGATGACCGGGTCCGGGACGCGCGGCGTCAGCGTGACGGTCGCGCGCGGCGGCACGATCGTGTACGCGAACGGCTTCGGCCTGCGCGACGTGCGCTCGCGCGCGCCCGTCGAGGCGGAGACGGTCTTCCCGATCGGCTCGATCACGAAGCAGTTCACCGCCGCCGCGATCATGCTGCTCGTCCGGGATCGTCGCGTCGCGCTCGACGCATTCGCCGCGAACTACGTCCCGCTCGCCCCGCATGCCGCGGAGTACACCGTCCGGCAGTTGCTGCAGCAGACGTCCGGGCTCGCGAACTACACGACCGTCCCCGGCTTCGTGACGAGCATCGCGACATCGACCACCATCACGCCGGAGGGGCTCGCCGCGCTGGTGGGACGGGCGCCGCTCGCGTTCAAGCCCGGCACGCAGTTCGAGTACAGCAACACCAACTACGTCATCCTGGGCATGATCGTCGAGGCCGCGGCGCGCGTCCCGTACGCGCGCTTCATCGAGGAGCGGATCGCGGCGCCGCTCGGCCTTGCGCACCTCAGCTTCGGTCCGCCCAGCGATGGAACGAACGTCGCGCGCGGCTACGAGAGCCAGACCGGCGAGGCGGCCGTCGCACCGTGGAGCGCGCAGTCGACGTACGCCGCCGGCGGGCTGTACGCCGCGCCCTCGGATCTCGTGCGCTGGGACGATGCGTTCTTCGGCGGCAAGCTGCTCGACGCGAGCACGGTGAAGCTGATGACGACGCCGCCGCAGCTCGCCGGCGACAAGAAGACCGAGTACGCGATGGGCTGGATCCGCGACGCTCTCGACGGCCATCCGCTGATCTGGCACAACGGCGGCGTGCTCGGCGCGAACACGCGCAACGCCTACTTCCCCGACCAGCGGATCAGCGTGATCGCGTTCGGCAACAGCGTCGCCTTCGACGAGACCGCGATCGTGCGCGAGGCATTTCGCGCGCTCGTTCCGCCGACGCCGTCGCAGCTCGCCGCCGAACGCGAGCGCGAGTCGACGCCGGCCGCCGGCGAGGACCCCGCGATCACCGCCGCGGCGCGCGCCGAGTACGAGCGCTGGCGCGAAGGCAAGGTCGATCTCACCCGCTACGATGCGACGATGCGTACCGCGCTGAGCGAGGCGACGATGCGCCAGGTGTCGAGCGGCCTCGCCGCGTCGGGAGAGCCGACGGCGCTCGTCTTCACCGGCAAGACCGCGCTTCCGAACGGCGCCGGAACGGCCTACAGCTATCGCGTCGTCACGCGGAAGGGGGCGTTCTTCTACGTGTACAGCCTCGACCGCGACGGCAAGATCGGCGGAATCTGGTTCAAGCCCGCCCCGTAGCGCCGGGTGCCTTCCAGCGCTCGTTCCGGAGCGCGCTCATCGAGCGCGAGCGAGCGTGACGAGCACCTGAGCTCGCAGATGCCGCTCGAAGCCCGGGACGACCGGCGTCCGCACGACTTCCGCGAAACCCAAGCGGCGCAGCAGCGCGCCGCTGCGCTCGTTGGCCGGGTCGTACGATGCGTTCACCAGGTCGAGGCCGAGCTCGCCGAAGGCGTACGCGATCACCGCCGCGACCGCTTCGGCCGCGTACCCCTGCCCTTCGAACGCTCCGTCGACGGAGTACGCCAGCATCCCGGACGGCTGGGGCTCCCGCGAGATCCCGTCGAGTTGCACCTGACCGACCAGCTCAGCCTCGGCGGTGCGAGCGAACGCGAGCCACGCGATACCGCGGCCGCAGGCGCGCTCGGCGTCGCGCCACTCGATCCAGCGGCGGTGCTGCTCGACTTCGGTGCCGCGCGGAGGGTCCCAGCGCGTGAGCCGTTCCGCGTTGCGCCGGTGGTAGGCGAGCAGCGCGGGCGCGTCGGCGGCGACCGGCTCGCGTAGGACGAGCCGCTCCGTCGCGAGCTTCGAGGACTCGCCGGTCACCGGGTGCTCTTACGGGACGTCGTGGCGTGAGGTGAGCTCGGCGACGCGTCCGCGGAGCGCTTCTTTCTTCGCGCCGGTCTCGATGTCGGTCAGCGCCTCCCCGATGATCTTCCCGACCTCGCGCGCGTCGGCTTCACCGAACCCGCGCGACGTGATCGCGGGCGAGCCGAGCCGGATCCCGCTGGTGACGGCGGGCTTTTGCGGATCGAACGGGATCGCGTTCTTGTTCACCGTGATGCGGATCTCGTCGAGGTACTGCTCGACCGCTTTTCCGGTCAGCCCCTTCGGCGTGAGATCGACGAGCAGCAGATGCGTGTCGGTTCCGCCGCCGACGAGCCGGGCGCCGGCGCGCTGCAGCTCTTCGCCGATCGCGCGCGCGTTCTCGATCACCTGGCGCTGGTACGTCGCGAACGCCGGCTGGAGCGCCTCGCCGAACGCGACGGCTTTCGCGGCGATCGCGTGCATGAACGGTCCGCCCTGGATGCCGGGGAAGACGCTCTTGTCGATCGCCTGCGCGTATTGTGCCGTCGTCAGGATCAGCCCGCCGCGCGGGCCGCGCAGCGTCTTGTGCGTCGTCGAGGTGACGAAGTCGGCGATCCCGACCGGTGTCGGGTGGAGTCCCGTCGCGACCAGGCCGGCAATGTGCGCCATGTCGACCAGAAACGTCGCGCCGGCCTCGTCGGCGATCGCGCGGAACGGCGCGTAGTCCATCGTGCGCGGGTACGCGCTCGCCCCCGCGATGATGAGCTTCGGCTTGTGCTCGCGCGCCAGCTCGCGGACCTGATCGTAGTCGATCAGCTCGGTGTCCTTGCGCACGCCGTACGCGACCGCGTTGTAGAGCTTCCCGCTGAACGAGACCTTCGTGCCGTGGGTCAGGTGGCCGCCGTGCGCGAGCGACATCCCGAGCACCGTGTCGCCCGGCTGCAGCGCCGCCATCAGCACCGCCATGTTGGCCTGCGCGCCGGCGTGCGGCTGGACGTTGGCGTGCTCGGCGCCGAAGAGCTTCTTCAGCCGCTCGATCGCGATCAGCTCGGCCACGTCGACGTACTCGCAGCCGCCGTAGTACCGCTTCCCGGGGTAGCCTTCGGCGTACTTGTTGGTCATCACCGAGGCGGTCGCTTCCCGCACCGCGCGGCTGGCGTAGTTCTCCGACGCGATGAGCTCGAGGTTGTCGCGCTGGCGGCGCTCCTCGTCGGCGATCGACGCGTAGACTTCGGGGTCGGCGGCGGCGAGCGTCTGGGGTTCGAGCAGTTGCATGTCGGCCTCTAGCCTCGGTCGTCGGGGTCGCGGCGCCGGATGAGCGTCGTCGCGGAGTAGTCGGGCTTCGCCGGGGTCGTCTTGCGCGCCCCGCCGAAGCGCAGGACCTGCACGAGGAGCAGCAGGCCGACGGTCACGATCAGCGCGATCCAGAACCACGGGCCGGCGTAGCGCGGCGTGGTGTGGTCGAACAGGTACTCCGCGAGCGCGATCACGACCGCCGCCAGCGGGACGAGATTCCCGAGCGTCTGGCGATCCATCAGCGGAACCGCGCGGCGGCGACGATGGTCAACGTGTTCCTCCGGTGAATGCGGCGGCGGTGCGCATCGCAGTTTCGAGTTCGGCGTTTCGACGACCGCTCGCCGCCGGCGAGCTGACGCAGCTCGAGTGGCTCGAAGGCTGCGCGTCGGTTCTCGGCGCCGACGGCGTCCTCGCGGACCTCGAAGACTTTCCCCGGCGCGACGCCGACTACGTCGCCCAGCTTCGCAAAGTCGCGATCGACCTCGGCCTCGTCCCGTTCGGTCTGGAGGCCGGCGGCCTGCTCGACCCCGGGGGAGGCGGAGGCACCGCCGAGGCGCTCGCCCTCGCGACCGGGTTCGGAGCCGCGGTCCTGCGCACGACGCTGCCGCCACCGGGCGAGGTGCCGCCGGCGACGTTCGTGGAGGTCACCGGCGCGGCGAAGGTGCTGAGCCGGGCCGCGAAGGCGGTCAACGTCACCGTCCTGATCGGCGCCGCGCCCGGTACGATCGGCGCCGACTTCGAGGGCGTCAGGCACCTGACCAAGGACGTGGACAGCGCCTGGCTGCGCGCCCTCCCCAACGCCGCCCGCGATCCCGAGCCGGGCCCGAAAGACCGCTACCCTGCGTTCATCGCCACCCCGGCGGACGACCCGGTCGCGGTCGCGGCGCGT
>DASWSC010000169.1:0-1777 GCA_036402855.1 Candidatus Elarobacter sp.
TTCTCATCGCCAACCGGGGCGAGATCGCGCTGCGCATCAACCGGGCGTGCCACGAGCTGGGCGTGTCGACGGTCGCCATCTTCTCGGACGCCGACCGGCAGTCGCTGCACGTCCGGCACGCCGACGAGGCGTTCTGCGTCGGACCGGGACCGGTCATCCGCTCGTACCTCAACATCCCGAACATCATCTCGGCCGCGCTGATCAGCGGCTGCGACGCGATCCACCCGGGCTACGGCTTCCTGGCGGAGAACGCGCGCTTCGCCGAGATCGCGGCCGATCACGGGCTGGTCTTCATCGGCCCGACGCCGTCGGTGATCAGCGCGATGGGCGACAAGGCGACCGCGAAACGGCTGATGCGCGAGGCCGGCGTTCCGACCACGCCGGGCAGCGACATCGTCGCCTCGGTCGACGAAGCGCGCAAGGTCTGCGAGAGCATCGGCTACCCGGTGCTGCTCAAAGCGACGGCCGGCGGCGGCGGCAAAGGGATGCGCGCGGTCACCCGCCCGGAGGAGCTGCCGAACGCGTACGCCACCGCCCAAGCCGAGGCCGAAGCGTCGTTCAAAGACGGCCGCATGTACGTCGAGAAGCTGATCGTCAACCCGCGCCATATCGAAGTCCAGGTGCTGGCCGACGCGCACGGCGGCGTCGTGCACCTCGGCGAGCGCGACTGCTCGGTGCAGAAACCGTCGCACCAGAAACTGATCGAAGAGGCGCCGGCGCCGGAGCTCGACGACGGGATCCGCACGCGGCTGCACGACGTCGCGACCACCGCGACGCGCGCGGTCGGG
This sequence comes from Candidatus Elarobacter sp., assembly GCA_036402855.1. Taxonomy (GTDB): domain Bacteria; phylum Vulcanimicrobiota; class Vulcanimicrobiia; order Vulcanimicrobiales; family Vulcanimicrobiaceae; genus Vulcanimicrobium. The sequence continues at coordinate 789 of DASWSC010000169.1, forward strand.
TACACGAACGCGGGGACGCTGGAGTTCCTGGTCTCCGGCAGCGACGTCTACTTCATGGAGATGAACACGCGCATCCAGGTCGAGCACCCGGTCACCGAGCTGATCTACGGCGTCGACCTGGTCAAGGAGCAGATCCGCATCGCGGCGGGCGAGCAGCTCGGCTTCGCGCAAGAAGACCTGCACCCGCACGGCCACGCGATCGAGGTGCGCGTCAACGCCGAAGACCCGGACAACAACTTCGCGCCGGCGGCCGGGACGCTCACGACGGTCGTCTTTCCGGGCGGACCGGGGATCCGCGTCGACACGCACGTCTACGGCGGCGCGATGGTGCCGCCGTTCTACGACTCGATGCTGGCGAAGATCATCGCCGTCGGCCGCACGCGCGAGTCGGCGATCCTGCGGATGGAACGGGCGCTCGGCGAGACGCGTATCGAAGGCGTGAACACCACGGTCGACTTCTGCCGCGACGTGCTGGGCGAGCCCGAGTTCCGCGCCGGCGGGATCGGCGTCGGCTGGCTGCCCGCGTACCTCGCCCGGCGGACCGACGCGGCTTGATCGCATGGCTTCCTCTTCACGCCGGCACGGGCGCGAGGTCGCGCTCCAGGCGCTCTACGCGACCGAGGTCGGAAAACGCCCGGCCGACGAGATGCTGACCGAGCTGCTCGCGCGCGACGAGTCCTCGGAAGGACGCGCGTTCGTGCGCGACCTCGTGATGGGCACGCTCGAGAACGAAGACGAGTCCGACGCCTTGATCGCGCCGCTGCTCGAGGGATGGACGATCGACCGTCTGCCGACGATCGACCGCATCATCCTGCGCATGAGCGCCTTCGAGCTGAAGCACCGCAAAGAGATCGATCCCGCCGTCGTGATCAACGAAGCCGTCGAGCTGGCCAAGAAGTTCTCGACCGAGGACTCGGGCCGCTACGTCAACGGGGTGCTCGGGCGCGTGCTCGGAGCGCGCTCCGTACCGCAGCTCCGTCAAGGGACCG
>DASWSC010000170.1:0-5445 GCA_036402855.1 Candidatus Elarobacter sp.
TTCAGCGACTCCGCGAGGCCCCGGCGAGGGACCACGCCACCCCCGCCACGCAGCCACCATGGTGGCGCGCCGAGGCCATGGTGGTGAGGTGTCTGCTCGACCCATCGCCGTGAGTGTCGCTATGTCGTCGTTGACCTGTCCCTAATGTCATCCTGAGCTTGTCGAAGGATGCGCCAATCGCTCCGCCAAGCGCAAACCATGGCAGCGAACGCGACAACGCTCCCCGAGATCCCGTATGGGGCGTGGGAACCGACGAAGACGACGGTCCATCTCTATTCGCAGATCGTCGGGAAGGTGGCGTTGGAGGCGAGCGCGCTGCAGAACCACTGGTGGAACTGCACGCTGAAGCCGACGGCGCGGGGCGTGCGGACGAATCGGCTGCGGGCGGGCGGGACGTCGTTCGAGATCGAGTTCGACTTCGTCGATCATCGTTTGATCGTGCGGGCGAGCGCGAACGACGAGGTCACGTTCCGGCTGCACGACGGGCTGAGCGTGGCGGAGTTCTATCTCTCGGTGCGGGCGGCGATGGACGCGCTGGGAGTTCGCGTTCCGATCGTGGGGAAGCCGTACGGCGTTCCGTCGCTGACGACGCCGTTCGCGCAGGACCGCGAGCATTGCGCGTACGACGCCGTCGCCGTCCGGCGGTGGTGGGACGTCGTTCGGTGGAGCTCCGACGTGCTGGAAGACTTCGCGTCGGAGTTCGCGGGGAAGCAAGGGCCGGTGCAGCTCTTCTGGCACAGCTTCGACCTTGCGCTCGGGCGGTATTCGGGGAAGCGCGCGCCCGAGCCGCCGCCGGACGATCCCGTCGCGCGCGAGGCGTACTCGCACGAGGTGATCGCGTTCGGGTTCTGGGCGGGCGACGCGAACGTACGAGAGCCGGCGTACTACACGTACACGGCGCCGGAGCCCGCCGGGCTGACGTCGTGTTCGCTGCGTCCGGAGGGCGCCGTCTGGAATGCCGCAGGCGCCGGTCATCTGGGGACGCTTTCGTATGAGATCGTTCGCCGCTCCCCTGATCCGCGGGCGGCGTTGATGGCGTTCTTGCGCAGCGGGTTCGAGGCGGGAACGCGCGCCGCCGGCTGGGACGTCGAGGCGCTCGCGCATCGCTGAGGGGAGTCCGCGCGGGTGCGCGAAGCGACGCTGATGCACAAGGTGAATACGCGCGACGTCGTCGAGGACGCCTGGGTCTCGCCCAAGGGGACCTTTCGAGGGTTCGGGCGCAGCATCTCGATCGCGCTCGGACGCAAGGCGGACTCGACCGATCTGCTCGAGCGGCATCCGTTCGACGTCGAGGTTCTGCGCGTCGAGGCCGGGCAGACGCCGTACGTGTACCACTCGCACGGCGCGCAGTGGGAGTTCTATCACGTCATCGCCGGGCGCGGTTCGGTGCGCGACGCCGGCGGGAGGACGCCCGTCGAGGCGGGGGACGCCTTCGTGTTCAAGCCCGGGGAGGCGCATCAGATCACGAACGACGGGACGGACGATCTGGTCGTGTACGTCGTCGCGGACAATCCGCTCAACGAGTCGTCACACTATCCCGACAGCGGAAAGTGGACGGTGCGGTCGCCCGAGCGCCGCACGATGCGGTCGGATGCGCTCGACTACTGGGACGGTGAAGAGTAGGCTGCTCTACGCGAGTGCCGTGGGCAGTTCGATCGTGAAGGTCGAGCCGCGCGGTTCGCGCGGCTCGTAGCGGATCGTACCGTCGCTCTCTTCGACGATGCGGCGAGCGATGTAGAGCCCGAGACCGGTGCCTCCTCCGGGGCGTGATGCGCTCGAGAAGCGCTGGAAGAGCGCGGGGCGCGCGCGCTCGTCGACGCCGTAGCCGTCGTCCGAAACGATGACGGAGACCGTTCGCCGGCCGGCGGCGATCGCGGCTTGCACCGTTCCGCCCGAGGGCGTGTGCTGGAGCGCGTTCGCAACCAGGTTCGTGAGCGCGCGTTTGAGATCGGCTCGCGGGGCGCGTACCTGGGCGCTCACGGCGTCCGGCGCGTGTAGCGTGATGCCGCGCGCTTCCGCGGTGGGGCCGAGCTCCGTGACGACGCTCTCGACCACGGCGGCGAGGTCGATCAGCTCGCGCAGCGCCTGGCGTTCGCCCGACTCGAAGCGGGCGACCAGGAGCAGCGTCTCGGCGAGACGGCTCAGATCGTCGATCGAGACGCGGCTGTCGCGGATCACCGCGGCGTAGCGATCGGGAAGCGGTCCGTATGCGCCGTCGGCGGCTTGGCGGAGCGTCACGGAGAGCGCAGCGAGCGGCGTGCGCAGGTCGTGCGACAGCGCGTAGACGAGGTCCCGGATGACGTCTTGCCGCTGGAGCAGCGCGTCGTTTCGCTCCGCGAGCGCACCGAAGAGACGTGCTTGGGCGAGCGCGTTGACGGCGACGGCGGCGAAGGCCCGCGCCGTCTGGACCGCCGTTTCGCCGGGCGTCTCCGACGCCGACGTCGCGATGAGGACCGCGAACTTGGTTCCGCGATCTTCGAGCGGGATCGCGATCGCGCTGCGCGCGCGCAGGCGGTCGAGGACAAAGCGGCCGACGGGATCGACGGCCAGCACCGCGGCGACCGCGCCGTCCTCCGCGACGCGGTGGATCAGCGAGGCGATCTCCGGGGAGGGGCGCTCGTCGACGACCTCGACCTCGCCGCCGCCGGCGCGCGCCGACAAGATCTCGCCCTCCGCGGTCGCCGGATACCAGGCGGCGGCCTCGGCGTCGAGCGCGCGCGGCGCTTCACGCACGATCGCGCGCTTCACCAAATCGGGGGAGAGCGACGCGCGCATGCGGTCCGCCGCGGCGGAGAGCGTCGCTTCGCGCCGCGCGCGCGCTTCCTGCGCCGAGAGGCGACCGACGCGCTGCGCGCGCTCCTGAACGGCGGTGCTGAGGAAGCCGACCAGCACGATCGAGAGCATCGAGAGCAGCCGGTCACCGACGACGATCGCGTCCGAGTGGCTGCCGTCGCGCGCCGCGTTGAGGAACGCGGCGGTCACGTCGCCGAGCAGCGCCGTCGTGACGAGCGCGGCGGTGAGACGGCGGCTCTGCGTGAGCGCGGCGAGGACGATCGGAACGTCGAGCAGGATCGCGACGACCAGCGTCTGCGGCGTCAGGACGTCGACCGCGAACACCGTGACGAGCAGCGCGAAAGCGGCGACGGCGACGGCTCGCGAGCGCACGATCAGCGCTTCGGGGAGCCGCGAGGCCGCCCTGCGAACAGCATCGCGTGCGAGAGAAGGGACGCTCCGGCGCGGCGGCGCTGCTCGCGGAGCTGGGTCTCACGCCGACGCTGACGATCTATCTCGGGGGAGCGCCGGGCGCCGGGAAGACGCACCGGCTCCTCAGCGACGCGCTCGGCGAGCAGAAGGCCGGACGACGCGTCGCGATCGGTTGGGTCGAGACGAAGCGCCGGCCTCAGCTCGACGTCCTCGCGGCTTCGCTCCCCCGCATCCCGCCGCGACGGTTCGCGGCGGGCGCGACGGCGGTCGAGGACTTCGATCTCGACGCGGCCCTCGCGAGCGACTACGAGACGATCGTGCTCGACGAGCTCGCGCACGCCAACCCGGCCGGCGCCCCGCACGCGAAGCGCTGGCAGGACGCGCTCGCGCTGCGCGCCGCCGGCAAATCGGTGCTCGGGGCGTTCAACGTCATGCATCTCGACAGCGTCGCGCCGGTCGCCGAGCGCATCGTCGGGCATCCGATTCGCGAGCTCGTGCCGATGGCGTTTCTGCGCAAAGCGGAGCGTGCGATCGCGCTCGACGTCGCGCCGTCGATCCTCGAGTCGCGGCTCCGCACCGGGCGGATCGTCCACGAGGACGACGTCGAGCGCGCCGCCGCCGGCATCTTTCAGCCGAAGAACCTCGCGATGATGCGCGAGCTGCTGCTGCGCGTCGTCGACGAGCTCACCATCCCGGTCGTCGCGCCGAGCAAGGTTTCGACGGCGCTCGCCGCCGTCGCCGGAACGGACGATCCCGAGCCGTTCGTGCGGCGTGCCGCAGCGTTCGCCGACGCGCTCGATCTCGCGCTCGAGATCACCTCGATCGGCGGCGGCGATCCGGCCCGGCTCGCCGCTGCCACGCTGCGCGCCGAGGGCGGTATCGTCCCCGCACCGCCCGGCTTGGCGCGCGGCGAGCTCGGCGCGGTCCGCGCATCGCTGGTGATCGTCCCCCGTGGTGCGCTCGCCGGCCGGATCCTCGCCAAGCCGCTCGACCGCGAGCTGCTCGTCGCCGATCCCGGCGCCGTCGCGCCGCGCGGCACGTACGAAGCGGGCCGCCACCCCTACGGCTTCGTCCTCGGCGACCGGATGCGGATCGGCTACGGGAAGCTGACGATTTATCTCGGCTCGGTCGCCGGGAGCGGGAAGACGTACGCGATGCTCGACCGCGCGCACCAGCTCGCCGAGGAAGGGACCGGCGTCATCGCGGCACTGGTCGAGACGCACGGGCGCGCCGAGACCGGCGCGCTGCTCGCCGGCATCGAGGCGATTCCACGGCTCCCTGACGGCGAGATGGACGTGAACGCGCTGCTGCTGCGCAAACCGCAGGTGGCGCTGATCGACGAGCTGGCGCACACCAACCCGGGCGCGCCGCAGCGGCGCAAGCGCTACGACGACGTGATCGCGGTCCTGCGCAGCGGCATCGACGTGATCACGACGCTCAATGTGCAGCACCTCGAAGGCGTCGGGGACGCGGTCGAGCGGCTGACCGGGACGCGCGTGCGCGAGACGCTCCCCGACAGCGTCCTCGAGTTCGCCGACGAAGTGATCTTCGTCGACGCGACGCCCGACGTGCTGCGTCAGCGGCTGCGCGAAGGGAAGATCTACCCGCCGGAGCGCGTCGACGCGGCGCTCGGGCACTTCTTCCGCACCGAGAACCTCGCCGCGCTGCGCGAGCTCGCGGTGCGCGAGATGCTCCGCGCGCGCTCCGAGCGAAGGCGCGAGCGCCCGTTCGCGCGCATCGTGCTCGGCGTCGCGCCGCGCGAGCGCGACGCGGCGCTGATCGGGCGGGCCGCGCGGCTCGCGCGCCGGCTCGACGTCGACCTGCGCGTGCTCGCCATCGCGCCGCGCGACGAGCCGGGGTCGCGCGCCGCGATCGACACGCTCGCCGCCGCGGCGTCCGCCGCCGACGGCACCTTCGTCGCCGACGTCGCGCCGGACGCCGCCGTCCGCGCCGTCGCGATGCTGACCGACGGCGACGTCCTCGCCGTGGAGTCGCCGCGGCACGCCAGGCGCCGGTTCTTCGGCAAGCCGTCGTTCGCCGTGCGCGCGCTCGCCGCCGGCGCGCGCGAGCTCCTCGTGCTCGCCCCGCGCGAGAGCGAATCGGGCGTCAAAAATAGTAGCTGACGCCGAATCCGAGCGCGTGGTACTTGCCGGTCGAGGCGGTCGGCGAGAACGCGGTCGAGGCGTCGAGCTGGAGCCGCGGGCCGACGTCGTGATAGGCGCCGACCATGTACTGCGTGCG
>DASWSC010000171.1:0-4148 GCA_036402855.1 Candidatus Elarobacter sp.
CGATCCGTTCGCGTTCCTCACGGAGAAGCGCCCGTCGAACGCATCGGTCGTCGCGCCGCCCAGCGCGTTCGCGTGGGACGACGAGGCGTGGCTGCGCTCGCGCGCCGAGCGGCAGCGGCGCGACGCGCCGATCTCGATCTACGAGGTCCATCTCGGCTCGTGGCGCCGCGTCCCCGAGGACGGCGATCGCTTTCTCACCTACCGCGAGCTCGCCGATCAGCTCGTTCCGTACGTCGCGGATTTGGGCTTCACGCACATCGAGCTGCTCCCGGTGACCGAGCACCCGTTCGATCTGAGCTGGGGCTATCAGACCACGGGCTGGTTCGCGCCGACCAGCCGGTTCGGCGGTCCGGACGACCTGCGCGCGTTCATCGACGCCGCGCACCGCGCCGGGATCGCGGTGATCCTCGACTGGGTCCCCGGACATTTCCCGACCGACGCGCACGCGCTCGGACGATTCGACGGAACGCCGCTCTACGAGCACGCCGACGCGCGCGAAGGCTTCCACCGCGAGTGGGGCACGTACGTCTTCAACCTCGGGCGCAACGAGGTGCAGAACTTCCTGATCGCCTCGGCACTCTACTGGCTGCGCGAGTTCCACTTCGACGGGCTGCGCGTCGACGCGGTCGCCTCGATCCTCTACCGCGACTACTCGCGCAAAGAAGGCGAGTGGGTGCCGAACGTCTACGGCGGCCGCGAAAATCTCGAGGCCGTCGCGTTCCTGCGGCGGCTGAACGCGACGGTCTACGGTGAGGTGCCGGGGATCGCGACGTTCGCCGAGGAGTCGACGGCGTGGCCGGGCGTCACGCTGCCGGTCGAGTACGGCGGCCTCGGCTTCGGCTACAAGTGGAACATGGGCTGGATGCACGACACGCTGCGCTTTCTCGAGCGCGATCCGCTCTATCGCGGCCACCACCTCGACGACGTCTCGTTCGGGCTGGTGTACGCGTTCAGCGAGAACTTCGTGCTGCCGCTCTCGCACGACGAAGTCGTCCACGGAAAGCGCTCGCTGCTCGGGCGGATGCCGGGCAACGAGGAGCAGCAGTTCGCGAACCTGCGCCTGCTCTACGCGCTGATGTGGGCGCACCCGGGGAAGAAGCTGCTCTTCGCCGGCGGCGAGTTCGCGCAGCGCGCCGAATGGCGCGCGCAGGCCTCGCTCGACTGGCACCTCGCCCGCTACGCTCCGCACTACGGCGTACAGTTGCTCGTGCGTGATCTCAACGCGATCGTTCGCGCCCGGCCCGCGCTTCACGAGCGCGACGCCGAGCCGTCCGGGTTCGAGTGGATCGCCTACGACGACCACGCCAACGGCGTCGTCGCCTTCATCCGCTGGGACGCCGCGCGCGACGGGCACGTGGTGTGCGTCTTCAACTTCAGCGGCGCGCGGCACGACGGCTACGTCGTCGGCGTCCCGCGGCGGCGGCGCTACGCCGAGCTGCTCAACAGTGACTCCGCGGTCTACGGCGGTACGAACCTGGGTAACGGGGGCTCGGTGACCGCCTCCGACCGGCCCGCGCACGGGCGTCCCTTCTCGCTTTCCTTGACGCTCCCGCCGCTCAGCGCGCTGCTGCTCGCGCAGTGATCCCGGCACGGCCGCGCGTCGAGCCCGGTCTCCCCTACCCGCTCGGCGCGACGTGGGACGGCAAGGGCGTCAACTTCGCGCTCTTCAGCGCGAACGCGGAGCGGGTCGAGCTGTGCGTCTTCGACCCGCGCGGCAGGCGCGAGGTGTACCGCATCGGGCTCCCCGAGTACACCGACGAGGTGTGGCACGGGTACTTGCCCGAGGCGCGACCCGGGATGCTGTACGGGTATCGCGTCTCCGGCCCGTACGATCCCGCGCGCGGGCACCGCTTCAACCACCACAAGCTGCTGCTCGACCCGTACGCGAAGGCGCTCGCGGGACGACTTCGCTGGACCGACGCGCACTACGGCTACCGCATCGGCGCGCAGCGCGAAGACCTTTCCTTCGACCGCCGCGACAACGCGAGCGCGATGCCGAAGTGCGTCGTCCTCGAAGAGGCGTTCACCTGGGGCGAGGACCACCGCCCGTCGGTGCCGTGGACGGAGACGGTCTTCTACGAGCTGCACGTCAAAGGGTTCACCGTGCAGCACCCGGCGGTGCCGCCCGCGCTGCGCGGAACGTTCGCCGGTCTGGCGTCGCCCGCCGTGATCGAGTACCTCACCGATCTCGGCGTCACGACGCTCGAGCTGCTCCCGGTCCATGCGTTCGTCGACGACCGGCGGCTCAGCGAAACGAAGCTGCGCAACTACTGGGGCTACAACTCGATCGGGTTCTTCGCGCCGGAGCCGCGCTACGTGCAGTCCGATCCGAACGAGTTCAAGACGATGGTGAAGCACCTGCACGAAGCGGGGATCGAAGTCGTCCTGGACGTGGTGTACAACCACACCGCGGAGGGGAATCATCTCGGTCCGACCTTCTCGTTCAAGGGGATCGACAACGCGACGTACTACCGGCTCGCCGAGGACCGGCGTTACTACGACGACGTCACCGGGACGGGAAACACGCTCGATCTCCGGCACCCCCGCGTGCTGCAGATGGTGACCGACTCGCTGCGCTACTGGGTCGACGAGATGCACGTCGACGGGTTTCGGTTCGACCTCGCGCCGGCGCTCGCGCGCGAGGAGCACGGCTACACGCGGAACGCCGCGTTCTTCAAGGCGATCCAGCAAGACCCGGTGCTCTCGCGCGTCAAGATGATCGCCGAGCCGTGGGACCTCGGACTCGGCGGCTATCAGCTCGGCAACTTTCCGCCGGGCTGGTCGGAGTGGAACGGCAAGTACCGCGACACCGTGCGCCGCTTCTGGCGCGGCGACATGGGCGTGCTCCCCGAGCTGGCCTCGCGCCTGGCCGGGTCGTCCGATCTCTTCGAGCACAACGGCCGGCGCCCGCGGGCGAGCGTCAACGTCGTCACCGTCCACGACGGCTTCACCCTGACCGACCTGGTCTCGTACGACCACAAGCACAACGAGGCGAACCACGAGAACAACCGCGACGGCGCCGACGACAACCACAGTTGGAACGGCGGCGCCGAAGGGCCGAGCGACGATCCGGCGATCGTCAACCTGCGGGAGCGGCAGAAGCGGAACCTGATCGCGACGCTGCTGCTCTCGCTCGGCATCCCGCTCGTCCTGGCCGGCGACGAGCGCGGGCGGACGCAGCGCGGGAACAACAACGCCTACTGCCAGGACAACGAGATCTCGTGGATCGACTGGGGGACGCGGAACCCGCGCGATCTCGCGCTCGTCGACTTCTTCAAGACGATGTTGCGCATGCGGCGCGAGCACCCCGCGTTCAAGCGCGACGCGTTCTACCGCGGCGAGCCGATCGACGGGAGCGGCCGCAAGGACATCTCGTGGGTTCGCGACGACGGCCGCGAGATGGAGCCGCACGACTGGACCAACGAGCGGCGCACCATCGGCTTCTTCCTCGGCGCGCGCCCCATGCTGTTCGTCGCGATGAACGCGGCGCCGGGCGACATCGCGTTCGCGCTCCCGGACGCCGAGCGCATCGCCTGGTCGCTGGTCCTCGACACGGGGATCGAAGGCGGCGCGCCGCGCGACGTTCCGACCGACGACGTGATCGTCTTTCCGATGATCTCGCGGTCGCTGACCGTCTTCGCGGGCCGGCCGCGGTGATGAGCCGCGTCGCGCGCGCGTACGTCGACGCGCTCGGAACCCCGCGGAGCGCGGCGCCCGAGACGGTCGCGCGGTTCGAGGCGCTGCTCGCGGAAGAGCCGCATGCGGTCGTCGCGCCGGCGATCGTGCTGCGCGAAGGGGAGTCGCTCTCGGTCGACGTCACGCTCCCGGCGCTGAGCTGGACCGAGACGCTGCACTGGACGCTCGCGCGCGACGACGGGAGCGCCGAAGAGGGTGACGTCCCGCTGCGCGAGGCTCCGGTCGTCTTCGCCGACCACCGCGCCGGCGTCACCTACGACACGCGGCGCGTCACGCTCGCGCGTTCCCAGCCCCTCGGCATCCATCGCCTCGCGCTCGACGTCGCGGCGTACGCGCGCGTGACGGCGCACGTCGCGATCGTCCCGGCCCGCGCCGTTCCGCCGGCCGGCAAGACGTGGGGGATCGCGCTGCAGCTCTACACGCTGCGGAGCGCCCGCAACTGCGGGATCGGC
>DASWSC010000172.1:0-4732 GCA_036402855.1 Candidatus Elarobacter sp.
TCGCCGACGCGGCGCTCGCCGGCGTCCTGCTCGCCGCCGTCGCGGTGAACGTTCCGGCGGCGCTGCGATCGGCATACGCCTGGCTGGGGCTCGGCATCCTCACCCGTGCCGTCGAGGCGTGGGGCGGCGGTCACGCGCTCACCGCGTCGCTTGCGATCGAGGCCGCGGGGCTGTTCTACGCCGGCGTGCGCGGCGGGCGCGACTGGATGCGCACGAGCGGGCTGGCGCTGCTGGTCGTCGCGGTCGCAGGCGCCGTGCTGCACCTGATCGGCGACACCGAACGCGTCGCGCTGTTCAACCTGCGCACGTTCGCGGTGGGAGCCGTCGTGCTCTCGCTCTTCGCCGTCCTGCGCGACCTGCGTTCGTACGGGCCCGCGCTCGAGGCGGCGGAACGAGGCTTCGAGCCGTTCATCCTGGTCGTCGCCACCGGCCTCGCCCTCGCTGCCGCGACGCTCGACACGATCGCGGCGACGCAGGTGCACGGCTTCTGGACCCCCGCGACGCAGACCGGGATCTCCGTGCTGTGGTCGTTCGCCGCGACGGCGCTGATCGCGCTCGGATTCCGTTTCCGCTCCGCGCTCGCGCGCTGGATCGGGATCGCCCTCTTCGCCCTGACGGTCGCGAAGGTGTTCGCGGTCGACTTGACCGGCTTCGACGTCCTCGAGCGCGTCATCTCGGCGCTCGTCCTCGGCGCGGTGCTGGTGGTCGCGGCGGGGATCTATCAGCTCGCGATGGTGCGCGAGCGGCGCGCGCCGGAATGATCGCGCTCTTGGCCGCGGCTGCGTTCGCCGCCCCGATCGAGGTGTCGGGGCTGCGAGCGCCCTACGCCCGGGTTCGCAGCCCGGTCGCCGCCGACCCGACGGACGGCGGCGACTACGGCGACCTCCGCGTCCGCGACGAACGCGGCGCGGAGATTCCGTACGCGCTCGACCCGCACGGAAGCGGCGCGGCGCCGCTGGTCGTCGCGGCCCGTGCGGCGAGCGCCGGCGCCGATGACGGGACGGGCATGCAGCGAGTCACGATCGACGTTCCCGCGCCGCATCTTCCGATCGCGCGCCTGCGCTTCGAGACGAAGACCGACGTCTTCGCGCGCTCCGTGTTCGTCGAACGGAGCGACGACGGCGAAACGTGGAGCCCCGTCGCGCGCGACCGGGTCGCACGGTATCCGAACGGCGACGTTCATCTCGAGGTCGACACCGCCGGCGACCGGGCGCGCTTCTGGCGCGTCACGATCGACGACCGCGACGACGCCCCGCTCGCCGGGCTGCGGGTCGCGGCGCTGACGCGCGCGCACGAGGTGGTGTTCCCGGTCGCCCGGGGTCACCGCTATCTGCTGACCTTCGGCGATCCCGCGCTGGAGGCGCCGTCGTACGATCTCGCGGAGCTCCTCAGCAAGGACGACGCGCGCGAGCAGCCGGCGCCCACCGGGGCGCTCGTGAAAACGGTCTCCGCCGCAAGCGGCGGGGAACGGTTACCGTTTCCGCGCGTGCCGCGCATACCACGGCGCGCCGCGCTGCGCGCGCTGCCCGCCGTTGCATTCGGCGTCGCCGTCGCGGTGCTCGCATGGTTCGCACTGCTGCTGGTCCGCGGCGCGAACCGCGGCGCGCCGCATCCGGGCTGAGCCGAGGGGAATCGGCCGTGCGGCGGTGGATTAGGCGCGGTGACCCTGCGCGGCCCCAAGACCCCCGTCATGCTCGTCGTCGCCGCGATGGGCGTGGTGTTCGGGGACATCGGGACGAGCCCGCTCTACACGCTCAAGGTCTGCCTCGGGCTCGCGCACTCGAAGGGCGGCCTCGACGACGTCCTCGGGATCTGCTCGCTCCTGTTCTGGACGCTGGTGATCGTCGTGTGCATCAAGTACGCCACGTTCATCATGCGGGTCGATCACGAAGGCGAAGGCGGGATTCTCGCGCTCCTCGCGCTCGCGCTGCCGCCGCGGCCGTTCGGCGTGACGATCAAGACCGGGCTGCTGACGCTGATCGTCATCATCGGCGGCTCGATGATGATGGGCGACGGCGTCATCACGCCGGCGATCTCGGTGATCTCCGCGGTCGAGGGGATCGGGATCGTCTCCTCGGCGTTCGAGCCGTACGTCGTGCCGATCTCGCTCGCCGTCATCGTCGCGCTCTTCGCCCTGCAGCGCGGCGGAACCGAGAGCGTCGGCCGGATGTTCGGCCCCGTCATGGTCGTGTGGTTCGTCGCGATCGGGGCCCTCGGCGCGCGCGCGGTCGCGATCCATCCCGAGGTGCTGCACGCGCTCGACCCGCGGTACGCGGTGCACTTCGCGTTCCACAACGGGCTGGCCGGGTTCACCATCCTGGGCGGCGTCGTGCTCGCCGTCACGGGCGTCGAAGCGATGTACGCGGACCTCTCGCACTTCGGGCGCGGACCGATCGTGTCGGGCTGGTTCGCGCTCGTCTTTCCGGCGCTCGTGCTGAACTACTTCGGGCAGGGCGCGAACCTGCTCGCCGATCCGCACACGATCGTCAACCCGTTCTACTCGCTGGCGCCCGCCTGGGCGCTGATCCCGATGGTGGTGCTCGCCACGGCGGCGACCGTCATCGCCTCGCAGGCGCTGATCTCGGGGACGTTCACGCTGATCGAGCAGGCGATCGCGCTGAACCTCGCCCCGCGCGTCCTGGTGCAGCACACCTCCGACCGCTACAAAGGCCAGGTGTACGTGCCGTCGGTGAACACGTGGCTCGCGGTCGGCTGTGCGCTGCTGGTCGTCGGCTTCGGCTCGAGCGAACGGCTGGCGTCGGTCTACGGCGTCGCGATCACCTTCACGATGCTGTGCACCTCGCTGACGTACTTCGTCGTGATCTCGCGCGTGCTGCACTGGAACCGCGTGCTCTCGGTCGCGCTGGTCACCGCGTTCGTCATCGTCGACGGCAGCTTCGCGATCGCGTCGCTGCCGAAGATCCTCCACGGCGGCTGGATCCCGCTGGCGATCAGCGGATCGCTGGTGCTGATGAGCCTCACCTGGCTCGAAGGTCGCCGCGCGCTCGCGCGCGTCCTCGCCGAGCAGCAGACGCCGATCGAGGACGTGCTCGAGAAGCTGCCGCCGGGGGTCGGCGAGCACGGGACGATGGTGTTCCTGACGCCCGACCCGCGCGGCGTCCCGTTCCTGGCGCGGCACCGCTGGATTCGCGACCGCGCGCAAGAGGAGCGCATCGTCGTCCTCAACATCGCGCGTTCCGGGACGCCGTACGCCGACATGACCGACCGCGTGACGGTCGAGCGGCTCTCGCTGCGGCTCGTGCGCGTCATCGCGCGGTTCGGCTACATGGAGGCGCCGCGGATCGATCCGATCATCCGCGCGTGCGACGCGTTCGGGCTCCACCTCGACCGCGACGACACGTCGTTCTTCTACGCCGACCCGAAGATCGAGGCGGCCCCGGAGCACGGGATGCCGGGCTGGCGACGCGAGCTGTTCACCACGCTGCAGCGCAACGCTCGCCCGCTTCCGGACGACTTGCGAATCCGGGCCGAACGGCGCGTCGAGCTCGGCGTCACCGTCCCGCTCTGATCCGTTTCCCGGCATCCAGGGTAGCAGTCGTCAGTATGGACGCCCGTCCCGCGCACCAGACGCGGCCGGCCCCGCTGGCGCTGGCGGCGCTCGGCGTCGTGTTCGGGGACATCGGAACGAGCCCGCTCTACGCGTTCAAGCAGTGCTTCACGACGGGCCGCGGCTTCGCGCCGACCGATGCGCACGTCCTGGGCATCCTCTCCCTCATCACGTGGGCGCTGATCCTGGTCGTCTGCGTGAAGTACGCGACGATCATGCTGCGCGCCGACAACGACGGCGAAGGCGGGACGCTCGCGCTCCTCGCGCAGCTTCGGCCGACGAGCCGCATCGGGATCCCGGCGCCGCTGACGTTCGTCACGTACGGGCTGCTCTTCGCCGCGGGGATGGTGTTCGGCGACGGCGTGATCACGCCGGCGATCTCGGTGCTCTCCGCGGTGGAGGGGATCGGCGTCGCGACCAGCGCGGCGCACCCGTTCATCGTCCCGATCACCGCCGCCATCCTGGTCGGGCTGTTCCTCGTTCAGTCCCGCGGGGCGGGCCGGATCGGGACGGTGTTCGGCCCGCTGATGATCGCCTGGTTCATCGCGATGGCCGCCGGCGGCGTCGCGGCGCTCACGCACGACCCGCACGTGCTGGTCGCGCTGAACCCGCTCTACGCGATCGGTTTCATGACGCACAACGGCGCCGGCGCGATCCTCGTGCTCGGGGCGGTCGTGCTGTGCGTCACCGGCGTCGAGGCGATGTTCGCCGACCTCGCGCACTTCGGGCGGCCGGCGATCCGCATCGCCTGGTACACGGTCGTCCTCCCCGCGCTGCTGCTGAACTACTACGGTCAGGGTGCGCTGACGCTCGGCGACCCGCACGTGCTGCAGAACCCGTTCTACTCGCTCTATCCCGGCTGGCTGCTGATGCCGATGGTGGTGCTCGCCACCGTCGCGACGGTGATCGCCTCGCAGGCGCTGATCACCGGCGCGTTCTCGCTGACACAGCAGGCCGTTCAGCTCGGCTACTTGCCGCGGCTGCGCGTCGTCCACACCTCGCACAGCGTCGAGGGACAGATCTACATGCCGCTGGTCAACATGCTGCTCGCGGCGGCGTGTCTGGCGCTCGTGTTCGTCTTCCGGAGCTCCGATCGGCTCGGCGCGGCGTACGGTCTCGCCGTCACCGTCACCATGCTCGCCGACTCGCTCGTGATCGGCTGGG
>DASWSC010000173.1:0-6322 GCA_036402855.1 Candidatus Elarobacter sp.
GCAGCTTCATCACGTTCGCCGGGCTGAAGAAATGCATCCCGACGACGTCCTCGGGGCGGCGCGTCGCCGCGGCGATCGCGTCGACGTCGAGCGTCGAGGTGTTCGTCGCGAGGATCGCGCCGGGACGCGCGATCCCGTCGAGGCTGCGGAAGACCTGCTGCTTGACGTCCATCTCCTCGAACACCGCCTCGATGACGAGGTCGACGTCCGCCGCGGCGTCGAGCGAGGTGGCGAACGCGATGCGGCCGATGCGCGCCTCGAGCTCCTCCTGCGTCAGCTTCCCCTTGCGCTGCGTCGCGGCGTAGTTGCCGGCGATGATCCCCCGCGCCCGGTCGAGCAGGTCCGGCTGCAGATCGATCAGCGTGACGCGCACGCCCGCGTTCGCGCACGCCATCGCGATCCCGGTGCCCATCGTTCCGCCTCCCACGACCGCCGCGGTCGCGACCGCGAACGCGGGCGGGACGGTGCCGTCCGCGAGCTTGGCGGCTTCGCGCTCGGCGAAGAACAGATGGATCCGCGCCTTCGACTGCTCCGAGCCGAGGAGCTCGACGAACCGCTCGCGCTCGCGCGCCAGCCCGTCCTCGAACGGCAGCGCGGCGGCGTCTTCGACGCACGCGATCGCACGGTGCTCGGCGAGGCCGCCGCGCGCCTCGGAGGGGGCGCGTCCGCGCGCCGCCGCCAGCGCGCCCTCGTCGCGGGCGGCCGCCGTCGCGCTGATGCGGCGGCGCGGCTGCGCGGCGATCGTGCGCGCCAACGCGGCGGCTGCTTCGACCGGCCGGGCTTCCACCGCGTCGACCAGGCCGATCGCCTTCGCGCGCTCGGCTGCGAGCGGCTCGCCGCCGAGGATCAGCTCGAGAGCGGCCGCCGTCCCGACGAGGCGCGGCAGCCGCTGCGTCCCGCCGGCGCCGGGGAGGAGGCCGCGCTTGATCTCCGGGACGCCGAGCCGGGCCGCGGGTGCGGCGATGCGGTAGTCGCAGGCCAGCGCGACCTCGAGGCCGCCGCCCATCGCGACCCCTTCGATCGCCGCGACGACCGGCTTCGCGGAGCGCTCCAGCGCGTCGATGAGGTCGCGGGCGTTCGGGCGGGGCGGCGGGGACACCCCGAAGCCCTTCATGTCGGCCCCGCCGCTGAAGGTCCCGTTCGCGCCGGCCAAGACGACCGCCGTGACGGACGGTTCGGCCTGCGCGGCCGCGAGGGCCTCGAGCACCGGCGCGACCGCGTGCGGGCCGAGCGCGTTCACCGGCGGGTTCTCGATGAGGATCACCGCCACGCCGTCGTCGACAGAAAGCGTCATTTCGCTCCGTTCCTCCCCGCGCGGGCGTTCTCTCGGTACGGGACCGCGCCCTGTATCAGAAAACCGCCCTTATCGGATGGTCCGGATGTCCCGCAGCGTACCTTCAGATATGGCCAAGAACCACGTTTCCATTTGACAAGGAGCCGTTCCGAATGCTACTCCTTGCATAACTCATTCGGAGGGAAGAAATTTCGGCCGCGCGCCGACCGGGACGAGATGCCGAACGATGCAGCGTCCGGGTTTTCGCGTGGAGTCGCCATTTCGGCCCTTGAAACCGTGGAGGCAATAACGGTGCGAGTCCCGACCCTATGCGCGGCGTTCGCAGCCGCGCTCATCATGAGCGCGACGGCGATCGCGCAAGCCGAAACGCCGGCGCCGGACCAGATCGTCGCCCAGCCGGCGATCGCGGCCCCCGTCGTCGTGGCGCCCGCCGATCAGGCGACGCCGAATCCCGCGGCATCGCCCGCGGGTCAGACCAACCCGCGTCCGGGCGCGCCGAACGCGCCGACCCCGGGCAGCGCGCAGAGCCCCTCCGGCGGACCGTCCGCCACCCGAATCCCGCCCGGCCCGCCGCCTCTTGGCCACTGGCCGATCATCGATTTCGTCGCGACCTTCACCCAGCCCGCGTACTACGGGAACCGCAACGCGATCCCGGCCGCCGGTCTGAGCCCGGTCAACCGCTACGATCCGGTGGATCTCGGCGGCACGGTGCGCATCCCGATCACGCGCAAGTTCAACCTGCTGTTCGACCGCATCACCGAAGGCACGCTCAACCAGCCGCTGGAGTGCGTCCTGCAGCCCGCCTCGCCGGTACCCGGTGCCCCCGCGGGCCGCGTCTGCCCGAGCGACAGCCGCGACATCCTGCTCCAGTACCATGCGACGTACGCGTTCAACCGGTTCCTGACGCTCGACGTCGGCGACTCGTTCCGTCATCGCATCTGGACGAACGGCGCAAACGGCGTCAGCACCGTGCCGTATCTCTGCAACAACAACGGCCGCTCGACCGGCGCGAACTGCACGGTCAGCTCGACCGAGCACCACTTCGGCTACGCGACCGTGATCTACACGACGAAGCCGCTCCGCGATCTGTGGAACAGCCAGTTCTCCTTCGCGGAGTCCTTCGACCGCCAGAACGTCGACCATCACGTCGGCATGGTGTGCAGCGCGGCGCTCATCGGCCTGCTCACCACGGCCGGAGCCGCAAACCAGCTCACCTGCCCGAACGGCAACGGCAACGTCGGCTACTACGACGAGAACCCGGGCACGAGCGCGTACTGGGAGACGACCCAGGGGATCACCTGGATCATGCCGCTCGACATCCGGCACGGCGTCACCCTGACGCTCAACGACCGCTGGGGCGCGCTGAACTTCTACGAGAACCCGACGATCAACCCCGCGTTCGGCACGACGACCGGTCAGCCGTACCGCTGGGCCTCGGCGTTCACGTACCAGCTCAACAAGCGCTTCAGCCCGGGCTTCACCCTGGCGATGCGCCACTCGGACTTCCACTCGCTGGCGACGCAAGGCACGCCGTTCGTCTCGCCCAACCACATCCACGTCGGATCGTGGGACCTGATCGGGACGTTCCACCTCGACACGAACACCTGGTTCCACTAGTCCACGGAGCCGCAAGAAACGACGCCCGGGAGCTCACGCTCCCGGGCGTTTCCTTTTGCGCGGCGGCGGTTCAGTAGCCGAGGTAGGAGCGGCGGACGCGGTCGTCGCGCATCAGCTCGTCGCCGGCGCCGTGGACGGCGACGTGTCCCGCTTCGAGGACGTATGCGTGGTCGGCGGCGGCGAGCGCGACGGTCGCGTTCTGCTCGGCGACCAGGATGCTGACGCCGTCTTCTTTGTTGATCTGGCGCAGCAGCTCGAAGATCTGCCGCACGATCAGCGGCGCGAGGCCGAGCGACGGTTCGTCGAGCAGCATCAGCGTCGGCTCCATCATGAGCGCGCGCGCGATGGCGAGCATCTGCTGCTCGCCGCCGCTGAGCGTTCCCGCGTTCTGGTGCTTGCGCTCTTCCAGCCACGGAAAGTAGAGGACCACGCGCGCGTACCGCTCTTTCGCCGCCTTCGCGCTCTTCGTGTAGGCACCCAGCGTCAGGTTCTCCCACACCGAGAGCGTGCTGAGCGTCCCTCGGCCCTCGGGGACGTGCGCGATCCCGATGCGTGCGGCGTCCTCGGGCGTGCGGCGCTGCAGCGCGGTGCCGTCGTAGACGACGGTCCCTTCGGTCTTGATCGTGCCCGTGATCGCGCGCAAGGTGCTCGTCTTGCCGGAGCCGTTCGCCCCGAGCAGCGCGACGATTCCGCCGCGCTCGACCTCGATGTCGACTCCGTGGATCGCCTCGATCTCGCCGTACCGCGCGCGCAGCCCGCGCGTCTCGAGGAGCGCCATGGTCAGACGGCGCCCAGGTAGGCTTCGATCACGGCGGGATTTTGGCGCACCGTCTCGGGCGGTCCGTCGGCGAGCGTCTTCCCGGAGGCGAGCACGACGATGTGGTCGGAGACGCGCATCACGAGCGCCATGTGGTGCTCGACCATCAGCACGGTGGTGTTGAACTCGCGCGCGACGCGCTTGATCGAGTCGCCGAGCGCCGAGACTTCGTCGTGGCTGAGCCCGGCCGCCGGCTCGTCGAGGAGCAGCAGCTCCGGGCGCACCATCAGCGCGCGCGCCAGCTCGACCGTCTTGCGGATCCCGAACGGCAGGCCGAGCGCGGGCCGGTGCGCGTACGCGGCCAGCCCGAGCCGCTCGAGCACCGCCGTCGCCTCGTCGCGCGCCGTCGCCTCGCCGGCGTACGCGCCGAACCCGCTCGGGAAACGCGTGTGGTAGCCGACCAGCGCGTTCTCGAGCACGGTCATGTGATCGAACAGCGCGACGTTCTGAAACGTTCGCGCGATGCGCTTGCGCGAGATCTGCTGCGGGGCGCAACGCAGCAGGTCCTCGCCTTTGTAGAGAATCTCGCCCGACGTCGGCTGATACAGCCGGGTGATGCAGTTGAAGCACGTCGTCTTGCCGGCGCCGTTCGGTCCGATCAACCCCGTGATGTGTCCCTCGGCAACGTCGAAGGAGACATCGTTCAGCGCGGTGATCCCGCCGAACCGGATCGTGAGGTTGCGAACCGACAACAGCGCCGGCACGAGTGCTATCGTTCCGCCATGGTCATGGAGCGGGTGTCGACCAGAACGCCGGACGGCGACCAGTCGGTCCCGAGCCATTTCGCCGCGATCATCTGCGTGATCGGATAGCGGAACTTCGGCGACGTGCGGATGACGACGCCGGGGTAGACCAGCGGGTTGTCCCGCTCGACGAGGTTCGTCGCCACGTCCATGACCTTCTTGCGGGTCAGGTCCTTGCCGGCGCGCTTCAGCACGTCGACCATCGTGTACGCGATCGAGACGCCGTACAGGAAGTTGCCGTCGTCCTTGTCGGCGCTCGGCAGATACTTGGTCATGATCTCGTTGTAGAGCTTCATGCCCGCATCGCCGCCGTAGCGCGCGTGGTTCGCCGGGTCCTTCAAGTAGTACGTCGTGATGACGCCGTTGACCGCCGCCTGCCCGCCGGCTTTGGCCGCCGCCTGCATGTACGGGATCGCGTTCGCGACGTTGTTCAGGTAGATCGTCGGGTGCCAGGACTGCTGCGCCGCGAGCACCATCGCCTGGATGGCGAACTTCGGCGTCGCGAAGATCATGAACGTGTCGGCCCCCGAAGCCTTCAGCGTCGCGATCTGCGATCCGACGCTCGGATCGCTCGTCTCGTACGACGCCATCTTCACGATCATGTTCTGATGGCTTCCGAGGCCGCGCTTCAGGCCGGCGTTGTAGTCCTCGCCGTAGTCGTCGTTCTGGTAGAGAACCGCGATCTTGGCCTTGGGATGGTTCTGCACGACGTCCTGCGCGTACATGATCGCCTCGGCCTGATAGTCGGGTTGCCAGCCGATCGTCCACGGGAACTTCTGGTAGTCGTGGCCCCACGTCGAGGCCCCCGTCGCGACGAAGAGATGCGGGACGCCGTTCTGGTTGAGGTACGGGCGGAGCGCCGTGTTGACCGCGGTGCCGAGCGTGTCGAAGATCGCGAAGACCTTGTCCTGCTCGACCATCTGGTGGACGAGCTGCACCGCCTGCGGCGGGCTGTAGCCGTCGTCCTTGTCGATGTACTTGATCTTCCGCCCGTTCACGCCACCGTGATCGTTCACGTAGCTGAAGTACGCGGCGATCCCTTTCCCGATGTTGCCGTACGCGGACGCCGGACCGCTGTACGGATGCGTTCCGCCGAGCACGATCTCGGTGTCGGAGACACCGGGGTCGGCGGCGACGGCGGGCGCGATCGTGCTGCCCGTGACCGCAAGCGTGAACGCTGCGGCAAAGAGACCGATCGCGGCCTTTCTGACGGGTGATGTCATTCCTACCTCCTCGACTGCGCTACTCGCGCGACTGTGGGGTGACCGCTGCGGGAGCGGCGGGTGGGGTGGACGCTTCGAGCGCCGGCTGCGGCGGCGCGGGACGGAACCGTCGGATCGATCGCAGCACCCCCCCGACGATCCCGTCGGGGAGGAACATCATGACGAGGATGAGCGCGACGCCGTAGACCACGCTCGGCGCCGCGGCGTTGACCTGCTGCGCGAGCAGCGGGAGAAACTCGATGACGAGGCCGCCGACCAGCGCGCCCCAGAAGCTCGAGATCCCGCCCAGCACCGCGCCGATCAGCAGCGTGATCGAGAGCGCCGACGTGAACGTATCGGGGCTGACGAACGCGGTGGGGATCGCAAGGAAGCTCCCCGCGATCCCGGCCAAGACCGCACTCCACCCGAACGCCAGCGTCTTGTAGAAATACGGGTTCACGCCGAACGAGACGGCGGCGATCGGGTTGTCGCGCAACGCCCGCAGCGCGCGCCCGAACTTGCCGCGCACCAGCAGCGCCGAGACGGCGAACGCGCCGCCGGCGACCGCCCAGGCGACGTAATAGAGCCAGTGCTGGCCGTCGAGCGGAACCCACGAAGGCGCCTGCACCGGCTGCAGCGACATCCCGCC
>DASWSC010000174.1:0-8160 GCA_036402855.1 Candidatus Elarobacter sp.
CGGGCGAAGCGGCTCGCTCAGGAGGCTTTCGCCCGGGGCTGCGTCTCGGCGCGCAACTGGCCGCACGCGGCGGCGATGTCGCGGCCCATCGGCGTGCGCACGGTCACCGCGACGCCGCGCTGCTCGAGCAGCTTTGCGAAGTCCCAGATGCGCCGCTCGTCGCTGCCGCGCACCGCCGCGTCCGGCGTCGCGTTGTACGGGATGAGGTTCACGTGGTAGAGCGGGCCGCGCATCAGCTTGGCGAGGTCGGCGGCGTGCTGGTCGGTGTCGTTGATGCCGGCCAGCATCACGTACTCGAAGAACACCTTGCGGTTCGTCTTGGCGATGTAGCGCCCGACCGCGGCCATGAGCTGCTCGGTCGAGAACTTGCGGTTCACCGGCATGATCGCCGAACGCGTCGCGTCGGTCGGCGCATGGAGCGAGATCGCGAGGTTCACCTGCGTCTGCTCGCCGGCGAAGCGGTCGATCTTGTCGACCAGTCCGACGGTCGAGATCGTGATGTGACGGTGTCCGAGCCCGAACCCTTGCGGGTCGTTCAGCAGCGCGACCGCGTCCATCACCGCGTCCATGTTGGCGAAGGGTTCGCCCTGACCCATGAAGACGACGTTCGTGATCTTTCGGCCGTCGCGCGCGAGTTGCGTCGCGAAGTAGCGCGCCTGGTCGAAGATCTCGGTCGCCGCGAGGTTTCGCGAGAAGCCCGCTTGGCCCGTGGCGCAGAACGCGCACGCGTACGCGCAGCCGGCCTGCGACGAGATGCAGACGGTGGTGCGGCCGCCGAGGTGCTCCATCAGAACGGCCTCGACCTCGAAGCCGTCGTGCAGCCGGAACAGGCCCTTCGTCGTCTGGCCGTCGCTCGAGCGCCGGATCACGACCGGGGCGATCGAGTCGAGCGCGAACCCTTCGGCGGCGAGCGCGGTGCGCAGCTCCTTCGGAAGCGTCGTGACGGCGTCGACGGAGGGGGTCAGCTCTTTGGTGGCCGCGCGGTAGAGCTGGTCGACCCGGTAGCCTTTGAGCGCGTGCGACGAAGCGAGCGCCGCGCCGTCTTCGTAGCCGGCGCGGCGCGCTTTTTCGTCGAACCACAGGTCGCGCGCGCGGAGCATGACGGGCTATTCTACCACGCCGCGCCCCGCGGCGAACTACGGAAGCAGGACCTTGTCGATCGCGTTGACCGAGCCGTTGTCGGCGCGCATGTCCCACGCGACCAAGTGGGCTCCGCCGATCGTGGTGTGCGAGCGGTCGTCGATCCCGAAGGTGAGATCGCGGCCGGAGACGGTGGTCACCGAGCCGCTCGAGATCACGTTCTCGGGGTCGCCCATGGTGATCGCGTCTTTGACGACGCTCCCGAGCAGCATCGCGCGTAGGCGGTCGTGGTTGCCGAGCAGCGCGTCGCGCTCGGCCGTCGAGAGACGGGCGAACGCCGCGTCGGTCGGCGCGTACACGGTGATGGGACCGGCCGCCCGGAAGACGTCGTCGAGCCCGGCCGTGTGGACGGCGCCGACGAACGTCGAGAGATTTTTCTGCTGAGCGGCTACGTCGAGGACGGTCGCCGGCCGCTGGGCGAGCGCCGGTGAGGCGAGGGAAAGGACGGCGAGACAGGCGGCGAGCGTTCGGCATGCCGCGGCACGGGTAAGGCGCATGGAACCTTCCTCCGGAACAGAGACGGTGCGAACGATCGATCGTTACGCCCATTCTACTATTTTTATAGGAGGTTGTTCCAGCGGGAAGATTAAATTTATAGGAGTTGGCGGAACAGCGGCAGTCGGCTACTCGAAAAGCGAGTGCTGCTCCGGCTTTTTCCCATCCTCGGCGGGCTTGGCGAGGCGCGTGCGGACCTTCTTGAGGTCCGCCCAGACCAGCCGCTTCACTTCGGCCATCGCGCCGCCCGTCTGGCGCAGGATGTAGGCCGGGTGGAACGTCGCGATGACCGGGATCCCGCTCGGTCCTTCGAACCATTGGCCACGCTGCTTGGTGATCGAGAACTTCTCGCCCATGAACGACTTCGCGGCCGGCGCGCCCAGCGCCAGGATCACGCGCGGCCGGATGATCTCGATCTGCTCGTCGAGGTATGGCCGGCAGTTCCGCATCTCTTCCGGCGTCGGCGCGCGGTTCGCGAGCCGGTGCCCGGTGTCGAGCGTCGGCCGGCACTTCACCGTGTTGCAGATGTAGACGTCCTCGCGCGGCAGGCTGATGGAGAGCAGCATCTTGTCGAGCAGCTCGCCGGCGCGCCCGACGAAGGGACGGCCCAGCTTGTCCTCGGTCTCGCCCGGACCTTCGCCGACGATCATCAGCGCGGCGCACGGATCGCCTTCGCCGTAGACGCTGTTGCGGCGCGTCGCCCCGATCCCGCACTTCCGGCACTGCGCGACCACCGCCGCTGCGCGATCGAGCGCGCGTTCCCGCCGCGTGCGGTCCTGCACGCTCATCGCGGCGCTCCGGGCGCGGGCTCCAGCACGACGGCCTCGCCGAACGCCAGCACGCGCGTCGCGCCGTCGGGTCCTTCCGAGGCTTGGAACTGCAGGCCGATCACGCCGTTCGCGCCGAGCCCTTCGGCCTTGCGCAGGAGCTGATCGAGGGATTCGGTGCGAGCGCGCTCGGCGTCGGTGAGATACTCGACCGGCGCCAAACCGATCAGGACGCCGATGCTGCGGAACGTCGCCTTGAGCACGTTGCGCGGCCGGCTCGCCTGACCGTACGCGTATCCGAACGAGCGCACCACGCGGTAGCCTTCGACCCGCTCGAACGTCGTCACCGCGTCGGCCGAGAGCGCCATCAGCGGCGCAGCCTCCGCGCGAGCGTCATCGCCATGGCGACCGTGCCGGCGACCAGGCTCGCGAAGAGCACGTAGCGGCCGACGAGCGCTGCGACCAGGCCGTAGTACCAGCCGCGGCCGTGGTGCTTGATCCAGTACTTCCGGCGCGACGTCTGCTTGCGCTTCTCGACGCTGTACTGCCCGCGCGCCGAGCCCATCCCTTCGTGCACCGCTTCGCTCGCGGGGACGAACCACGTCTCCCAACCCGCGTCGGCCGCCCGCTTCGCGAAGTCGACCTCTTCGTGGTACAGGAAAAAGCGCTCGTCGAAGGCGCCGATCTGGTCGATCGTCTCACGCCGGATCGCGAGCGCCGCACCGATCGCGAGATCGACGTGGCGAGGCGCGTCGTAGCCGAAGCCGCGCAGCCCCGCGCCGTTGGCGAAGCGGCGCAGCGGCGGCAGCTCCCCCCACGCGCTCGAGCGCAAGAACGCGCCGGCCCACGTGTCGAACTCGCCGACCGACTGCTGCACGGTGCCGTCGTAGTTGTAGATGCGCGAGCCGGCGATCCCGCAGACCGGGTTGGCGTCCATGAACGCGACGATCTCGCGCAGCGCGCCGTCCTTGAGCTCGGCGTCGGGGTTCAGTAGGAAGACGTACTCCGACGAGGTGGCGGCGAACGCGCGGTTGCAGGCCGCCGCGAAGCCGAGGTTCGCACCGTTCTCGATGATCCGCACGCGCCCGCCGTAGCGCTCCCGGATGAACTCGCGCGAGCCGTCGGCCGACCCGTTGTCGGAGACGACGACCTGCGCGAACGACGGGTTCTCCTCGATCTCGCTCAGCGCGAACACCGAGTCGAGCGCCGTCGCGATCTTCTCCTTGTCGTTCCAGCAGACGACGACGACGTCGACCCTGGAGAGCGGGCTCATGCGGCGTCGCCGCCGGCCGCGGGAGCGAACTTGTTCCGGTTCTGGAGATACGGCCAGATGAAGCCGTCGAGGTCGCCTTCGAGGACGGCCTGCGCGCTGCCGGTCTCGACGTTGGTGCGCAGGTCCTTCACCATTTGATACGGGTGCAGCACGTAGTTGCGAATCTGCGATCCCCACTCGTTGGCCATGCGGTCGCCGCGCAGCTCGTTGAGCTTCGCCTCCTGCTCCTCGCGCGCGCGCTGCACCAGCTTCGCGCGCAGGATGTTCATCGCGACGTCGCGGTTCTGCATCTGCGAACGTTCTTGCTGCGAGGCGACCACGATGCCGGTCGGCACGTGATGGACCCGAATCGCCGACTCCGTCTTGTTGACGTACTGGCCGCCCGCGCCGCTGGCCTTGAACGTCTCGACCCTGATGTCGTCCGGCTTGATCTCGAGGTCGCCGGCGTCTCCCTCCTCCATCTCCGGCACGACGTCGACTTCGGCGAACGAGGTTTGGCGGCGTCCTTGGTTGTCGAACGGCGAGATGCGCACCAAGCGGTGAACGCCGCGCTCGCTCTCGAGCATTCCGTACGCGTTCTTGCCGCGGATGATGAACGTGATCGAGCGCAGCCCGGCTTCGTCGCCCGGCATCTCCTCGATGACGTGGTTCTCGTAGCCGTGGTTCTCGGCCCAGCGCAGGTACATCCGCGCGAGCATCTGCACCCAGTCGGCGGCGTCGGTTCCGCCCGCGCCGGCGCGGATCGTCACGATCGCGCCGTGCGAGTCGTACGGCCGGTCGAAGTTCGCAGCCATCTCGAGATCGTCGAGCGCCTTGACCGCGCGCGCGATCATCGCGTCGGCTTCCGCCTCCGCGCCTTCCTCGTCGCCGAGGACGTCCAGGATCTCGGCCGCGTCGCTCAGCGCCGCCTCGACCGCGTCGACCGCGTCGAGATCGGAGCGCAGATCGGCGATCCGCTTCATGACGCCGCGCGCGCGCTCCGGATCGTTCCAGAAATCGTCGGCGCGCGAGCGCGCCTCGAGCTCGGCTACGCTGCGCCGCTTGGACGCGTCGTCAAAGGCGCACCTTGAGCGCGCTGAGGCGCTCGCGGGAGCGGTCGATGGCGGCGGATTGAGCGTCAGACACGGGAGGGTCGCCTTCTCCTCGAACGGGGCGCGCCCTACCGGCCGCGCGCTGAGGTGTTTCGCCCCGAGCGCCGGAACACGGGCGAGGTGAGGCCGCTGTTTCTCCGACCCGAAGCCGTCTTCGACGGCGCCGACCGCCGCGCGGGATGGAGCGTCCTGGTCGAAGGCGAGCGCATCACGGCGGCGGGGCCGGGGCTCGCGGCGCCGGACGGCGCCTGGACGCTCGACCTGCCCGGGACGACGCTCCTGCCGGGGCTCATCGACCTGCACACGCACTTGCTGCTCCATCCGTACGACGAGCGGCCGTGGGCCGATCAGGTGCTGCGCGACCCGGTTTCCTTGCGCGTCGCGCGCGCGGTCGGGGCGGCCCGCCGCACGCTCGACGCCGGCTTCACCACGATTCGCGATCTCGGCACCGAGGGCGCGGGCGAGGCGGATACCGGGCTACGCCGCGCGGTGGAGGAAGGCGTCATCGCGGGGCCGCGCATCCTGTGCGTCACGCGTGCGATCGTCGCGCGCGGAACGTACGGGCCGACCGGGTTCCACGCCGGCTGCTGCGTCGCGCAAGGCGCCGAGGAGGTCGACGGGCCGGAGTCGATCCTGCGCGTGACGCGGATGCAGATCGCGCGCGGCGCCGACTGGATCAAGATCTACGCCGACTACCGCTTCGGCCCGGCCGGCGACGCGCGGCCGACGTTTTCGGGCGAGGAGCTGGCCCTCGTCGTGCGCGTCGCGCGCGACGCCGGCGTGCACGTCGCGGCGCACGCGACGACCGCGGAAGGGATGCGCCGCGCGGCGCTCGCCGGCGTCGCGACGATCGAGCACGGCAACGAGGGCACCGCCGAGTCGTTCGCGCTGCTCGCGGAACGCGGCGTCGCGTACGTGCCGACGCTGGCGGCGTACGAGGCGCTCGAGAAGATCCGCGAGCTCGCGAGCGATCATCCGGCGGTCGTCGCGAAGCGCGACGCGTTCGAGGCGGCGCGGCGCAGCGGCGTGACGATCGCGAACGGCAGCGACATCGGCGTCTTCCCGCACGGGGAGAACGCCCGCGAGCTGGAACTGCTCGTCGCCCACGGCCTCACGCCGCTCGAAGCGCTCCGCGCCGCCACCTCGACCGCTGCCCGCGTGCTGCGCCGCGACGACCTCGGCGGCGTGCGCGCAGGCGCGGCCGCGGACCTGGTCGCGGTCGCCGGCGACCCGCTGAGCGGGATCGAGGCGCTCCGTGCCGTCCGGCTCGTCGTCGCGCGGGGTGCGGTGGTCCGCTGCGACAGCGCCCTGCCGGACGAGCGCGCCGCGTCACATTCCATACCGCAACGTTACGGACCATAGCCGGAATCGGCGGCCGCTGTCGAAAGAGAGCCCGGTGAGGTTGACGGGCGGACGCCGTACTGGCTCTGCCGCCGCCGCGTTGCTGCTGGCGGCCGGCTTCGTCGCGTCCGGCCAGTTCGGGTCACCGGCGCCCGCGGCACCGGCCGGCCCGACGGCGCAGCCCAGGCGGATCCAGCTCAACGCGCATGACGAGCCGGTCCGCGAGGTGCTCCTGCGGATCGGAGATCTGGCGCGGCTGAGCATCGTCATCAACGACGACGTCCGCGGGAACGTGAACCTGACGCTCCACGACGCGAGCCCCGACGAGGCGATCCACGCCGTCTGCGTCCAGGCGCGGCTGCGCTGCGCCCGCGAGGGACGGACCGTCTCCGTCTCCTCCGAGGCGTCGGCGGTGGTTCCGCTCGCGATCGTCTCGGCGGCGCGCGCCGCGAACGTGCTGCGCACGATGTACCCGCGGCTCGGCGTCCGGATCGACCCGGCCGGGAACGGCCTGGTGCTCTCCGGCTCGGGGAACGACATCGCGAGCGCCCGCGCGATCCTTCAGGGCCTCGACGTGCGCGATGCGAGCAAACCGAGCTCCGAGGCGATCGTCTTGCGCACGCCGACCGCGCAGATGGTCGCCGATCGCCTCCGGTCGCTCTATCCGAACACGAAGATCACCGTGGTCTCGCGCACGACGATGCTGGTCAGCGCGACGCCGCCCGACATGACGCAGATCAAGTCGCTCGTCGGCAGCCTCGACGCGCCGACCGCGGCGCCGACGACGCTGCCGCTCGCGAGCGAAGCGGTGAAGGTCACGCAGCGCCGCCCGCAGGACGTCGCGCGTGCCGTCAGCGCGCAGATCCCGCGCGTCCGCGCCGCGGTCTCCGGCTCGGCGGTCGCGCTGAGCGGATCGCCGGAGGACGTGCAGCGTGCGAAGACGCTGATCGCGCAGCTCGACGCGCCGGCCTACGGGACGCGCTACGTGCAGATCTACCGCATCAAGAACGTCGATGCGACGTCGGTCGCCGATCTCGTCAAGCGTTCGTTCCCCGAAGCGAGCGTCACGGTCGACGCCAGCCTCAACGCCGTCTCCGTCGTCGCGACGGCGGGCGATCACGCGCGCATCGCCGAGGGGATCGGCCGGCTCGACGGCACGTCGGGCGCGAACTCCACCGGCGAGCCGGGGAACAACGTCGTCGGCGGCGGCGTCTCCACCTCGCACGAGGTCATCCAGCTCCAGTCGATCGTCCCGAACCAAGGCTACGGAACCTCGACCACCGCGCAAGACCTCGCCAACGCGGTGCAGCAAGCGCTGCAGATATCGTCGCCCGATCTGCGCGTCATCGTGCCGAACGGGACCAACACCGTGATCCTCACCGGCTCGCCGACGGCGATCCGCGCGGCGAAGGACCTGATCGCCGAGCTCGACACCGTCCCGCAATCCGTCGTCCTCGATACCGAGATCCTCGAGCTCGACGAGAGCAGCTCGCGCAACCTCGGGCTGCAGCTCGGGACGACGTCGATCGGCACGACGTTCAGCGAAGTGCAGCCGACGCCGGACCCGAACTCGGGGCAGCCCGGGCGCCTGATCGCGTTCCAGCCGCTGACGCGGACCGGGATCCAGTTCCAGGCGCAGATCAACCTGCTCATCCAGAACGGTAAGGCGCGCGTCCTCGCCGACCCGCGGATCACGACGGTCTCCGGCCGCACGGCGACGATCCGCGCCGGCGACTCGATCAGCATCCTGACCACGGTCGGCGGCGGTTCCGGGACCGTCGCGACGACCCAGCTCCAGACGTTCAACACCGGCGTCACGCTCGACATCACGCCGATCATCACGCTGAACGGCGATCTGAACGTCGCGCTCCATCCGGTCGTGAACTCGCTCAGCGGCTTCCTGAACAACGTGCCGCAGATCGCGACGCGCGACACGCAGACCTCGGTGCACCTCCACGACAACGAGACGCTCGTCATCGGCGGGCTGATCCAGGAGAGCACGCAGTCGCAGGAGAGCAGGCTCCCGATCCTGGGCAGCCTTCCGATCATCGGG
>DASWSC010000175.1:0-21780 GCA_036402855.1 Candidatus Elarobacter sp.
GGGTGAGAGCCGGCAGACCGGGCTGTCGTCGCCGCCGGCGAGCGTCGCGCCGGCGCGCTTCGCCGACGCCAGCGCGTTCATCGTGCGGGCGCGCGGCGCGCCGAGCCGCACGTCGTACATCCCGCCCGGGTGCCCCCAGTACGCGTCGAACTGCGGCTGCATCGAAAGGAACAGCCCGAGCCGCGCCGCGCGTTCGATCTGGCCGGGCGTCGCGATCTCGAAGTGCTCGATGAAATGCCTGCAGCGCGGCGACGGCTTGCCCCCGAGGACCTTCTCCCACGTCGCGATGCATTGCTCGATCGCGCGGTCGCCGATCGCGTGGACCCCGGCGCTGATCCCCAGCCGTTCGGCTTCGCCGAAGTACGCGTACACGTCGTCGTCCCCGTGCATCAACGTGCCGCGGCCCTCGCGGTCGTGGTACGGCTCGCTGACGGCCGCGGTGCCGCTCCCGATGCTCCCGTCGAGGAAGACGTCGCCGCCGACGAACGGCAGGCCGAGCTCTCGCGCGAGCGCCGGATCGCGTTCGCAGATCTTCGGGTACCACTTCGCCGCGCCGGCGTCGCGGAGGGCGGCGATCTCGTGCGCGTACGCCTCGCGGGCCGGCAGGCCCACGAGCTGGACGTGGAGGTGCAACGCACCTTGCCGCAGCGCGAGTTCCGTGGCGCGCCGATCGGCCGCACGCCGTTCGGCGAGCGGCAGCGCGCTGAAGATCTTCGCCTGCGCGCGCCAGTTCGCGTCGAGGAAGAGCCTCCCGGTCGGAATCCCGTCGTCGCCGAGCTCGATCCCCGGCGTGCCGGGCGCGAGCGCCGCGAAGCCCAACGCCTTGCGGTTCACCAGGCACGAGTGCCCGTCGACTCGCACCGCGATCGCGATCGCGCCGGGGAACGCGCGCTCGAGCGGCGCGGCGCTCGCGGTCGCGCCGTCCGTCCAGCTCGAGTCGTCGTAGTTCGACGCCGAGACGAACGGGCCGGGCGTGAGCGCGGCGATGCGCCGCGCGAACGTCGCCGCGTCGCGGACCTCCGAGAGGTCGCGCTCGCCCAGCGCGAGGCCGGTCTCGGTGAGATGGACGTGGCAATCGGCGAACGCCGGGTACGCCGCGCGGCCGCCGAGATCGACGACGCGGACCCCGGTGCCCGCCTCGTTCGCATCGAGCGAGGCGATGCGACCGTTTTCGACGACGAATCCGTTGAACGTCTGCCAGGCCCTCGCCGACGGATCGTATGAACGGCCGGGGCCGCCGGCCACCACAAACGTCGTCACGCCAGGAGGTTCTCGCATGCGCCGCGCTCTCACTCTCGCTCTCACGCTCGCGTTCGGCCTCGGAACGGCCGCCTCGGCCGAAACCGGCGAGCGGGTGAGCACGCTCGCCGATCAGCACGGCGTCGGCGTCACGATCTACAACGCGAACCTCGCGCTCGTCCGCGACCGCCGTCACCTCGACCTCCCGAAGGGTGAGTCGCGGCTCGCGCTGCGCGACGTCAGCGCGCAGATTCAGCCGGAGACCGCGCTGCTGCAGAGCGTCGGCGCGCCGGCGCGCCTCAGCGTGATCGAGCAGAACTTCAACTACGATCTCCTCTCGCCGGCGAAGCTGCTGGAGAAATACGTGGGGCGCGACGTCGACGTGGTCCACGTCGATCCACGAACCGGCGCGCGGCGGACCGAGCGCGCGCGGGTGCTGGCGACGAACGACGGCATCGTCCTGCGCTACGCCGACCGCATCGAGACCGAGATCGACGGGCACATCGCGTTCCCGTCGATCCCCGCCGATCTCCGCGACCGGCCGACGCTGGTCAGCGACGTGGAGAACGCACGCGCGGGCGCGCAGGACGTCGAGCTGACGTACCTCACCGGCGGGCTGAGCTGGAAGGCGGACTACACCGCGCAGCTCTCCGCGAACGACGACTCGCTCGACCTGCGCGGGCTCATCACGCTGCAGAACCAGAGCGGCACGTCATACCGCGACGCCGCCGTGCAGCTCGTCGCCGGTGACGTCAACGTCGTGAGCAACGACTTCGCCAAAGCGGCCGCCGCGCCGCAGCTTCGCCAGATCGGCTCGATCACGTCCCGTCCGAGCGAGCAGGGCCTCTTCGAGTACCATCTCTACACCCTGCAGCGGCATACGACCGTCGCGGAGAACCAGACGAAGCAGGTGGAGCTCCTCACGGCACCATCGGTGCCGGTGACGAAGACGCTCGAGCTGCGCGGGTCGCAGTACTACTACCGCTCCGCCAGCACCGATCTCGGCACGCGGCTGAAGGTCGGCACCTACGTGACGTTCCGCAACTCCGGCGGCTCGCTCGGGATCCCGCTGCCGAAGGGCGCCGTGCGCGTCTACAAGCGCGACAATGCGGGGACGGCGCAGTTCGTCGGCTCCGACTCGATCGACCACACGCCGAAGAACGAGAGCGTCCGCCTTCACCTCGGCGACTCGTTCGACGTGACCGCGAGCAAGAAGCAGACCGATTACAAGTCGATCGACTCGGGGAGCGTGTACGAGAGCGCGTACGAGCTCGTGCTCCGCAACGCCAAGAAGAATCCCGAGACCGTCATCGTCGTCGAGCCGATCCCGGGCGACTGGAAGATGCTCTCGTCGTCGGCGCGCTACGAGAAAACCTCGGCCTCGACCGCCACCTGGTCGCTGCGCGTCCCGCCCGAAGGGTCGACGACGCTGACCTACCGCGTGCGCGTGACGTTCTGAGGCGTTCGGGTACACGGAGCGCGTGGCCGGCGGACTGACGTTTCGGAGGGCCGCGCTCGGCGCGGCGACGGGATTCTCGCTCGGGTATGCCGCGCTGCGCGCGGCGCAGGCGGGGCGCGACCTGCGCACGCCGTATCCGGCGCGGGCCGAGCGCGATCCGCGCCGCTACGGCGCCGAGCGGCGCGCCCTCGCCGTGAGCGGGATCGCGCGCTCGGTCGCGACGCTGGCGACGACGGCGTTCCTTCTCGCCGACCCGCTCGACCGTGCGCTCCGCCCGCTGCCGCGGCCGCTCCGCGCGCCCGCATTCGCGCTTACGGTGCTCGGGCTCGACACGCTGCGCGACGCGGGCGCCGACTACGTCGAAGGACACGTCCTCGAGCGCGTCCACGGCACCTCCGAGCAGAGCGCGGCGAGCTGGCTCGCCGATCAGCTCAAAGCGACGGCCGTCGCCGGCGTCGTCACCGCGCTGCTCGTCGAGCTCGCCGACGCGGTCGTGATGCGCGCCCCGCGCCGGTGGCCGCTGATCGCGATCGGGGGGACGGCGCCGCTGCTCGCCTTCGCGACGGTCATCGTCCCGACGTTCGTGATGCCGCTCTTCAACGCGTACGAGCCGGTGACGGGCGAGCTCGAGCAGCGCATCCGCGCGCTGGCCGCGCGCTACGGTGCCGGACACGCCTCGATCCTGCGCTTCGACATGAGCCGCCAGACGAAGAAAGCGAACGCGTTCGTCACCGGTGTGCTCGGGACGGAACGAATCGCGCTCGGCGACACGCTGATCCGCGAGTTCGCCGAGGACGAGACGCTCTTCGTCGTCGCGCACGAGCTCGGCCACTACGTCCGCCGCGATCCCTGGCTCGGGATCGCCGTCGGGACGGGCGGGCTCGGTGCGACGCTGCTCGTCGCCGACCAGGTGCTGCGGCGCACGACGCGCCGCGGGCTCGACTCACCGGCGCAGGGCGCCCGGCTCGCGTTCTACGCGACCCTGCTCCAGCTCGCCCTCATGCCGCTCGTGAACGCCGTCTCCCGTGCGATGGAGCGCCGCGCCGACCGGTTCGCGCTCGAAGCGACCGGCGACCGCGACGCCGGGAT
Source organism: Candidatus Elarobacter sp. (assembly GCA_036402855.1). GTDB lineage: Bacteria > Vulcanimicrobiota > Vulcanimicrobiia > Vulcanimicrobiales > Vulcanimicrobiaceae > Vulcanimicrobium. Next base: position 3,788 of record DASWSC010000175.1, read on the forward strand.
TCGCGCGTTCCGCCGCCTGGGCGAGCAAAACCTCGCCGAGTTCGAACCGCCGCGCTGGTCGGAGCTGCTCCTCGCCTCGCATCCCTCGCTCGCCACCCGAATCCGCAGCCTCGAATCCGCATCGTCCACCTAACACCCCCCGTCACCCTGAGCCCGTCGAAGGGCGAGCGCATCGTCACTCCTCGAAGTCGAACCCGGGCTCGGCGCGAGCGCCCGCATGCGCATCCAGCCACCGCACGAACGGCGCGGTCGCCCGCATGAAATCCCGGAACACCGCGAACGCGCCGCGCGTCTGCAGCTCCCGGTCGCTCACCGGCCGCCCCAGCATGTAGTTGCGCGCCCGAATCAGGCCCAGCCGCGGATGCGTCTTCGGAAACCCGCGCGGCGTGACGCGCATCGCGTCCGTCTCGAGCGGCAGATACGGGGCCAGCGCGCGCGTCTTCAGCACGCGGTCGAACGCCCGCGCCTCGGCGCCGTCCTCCGTGAACACCGACCGCAGCGCATGCAGCGCCGGCTTCTCCGGAACCCAGACCCCCGCCGAGACGTGGGACGCGCCCGGCGCGAGGTGCACGTAGTACCCCGGGTACGCGCCGTTCTTCCCGCCGGGCGACATCCACGCCGAGAGCCACGTCTTGTACGGGTCCTTCTGCTTGTGGAAGCGCGTATCGTTCGCGATCCTGAACAGGCACGCGCGCGGCTCCACGTGCGCAAGCCGCTCGTCCACGCGCGCACCGGCGAGGAGCAGCATCGTGATCAGGTCCTCGAACCCATGCCGAACGTGCTCGTCCCACGCCGCCCGGTTGGCATGAAACCAGGTCCGGTCGTTGTTCTTCTTCAGCCCGCGGAGGAACCGGAACGCGACCGCCAGATCGAGCGGGTCGGAACGCAGCGCGCTAGACCGTGACGACCGGCGACGGGCGCGTTCCGAGCCAGGACGCGAGGTCGGTCTTCACGTCGACGTGCGTGCCGTCGCGCAGCTCGCGGCGAAACTCGCCGAACAGCCCGAACGCCTCGGCGAACGCGTCGTGCTTGTGGATCGACTCGTAGTTCACTTGTGAGGCGCCGATGTACGTCGAGTCCGGGAAGTCGCCGTAGACGTCGAGCGCCCGTGCGAGGATCCCGCGCACCACGTCCTCGACGAACTTCGGGTTGTGGTGCGCCTTGTTGACGATGAAGAACTCGTCGGGGCGCTTGAGCAGGTCGTACGTCTCGCTCGACATCGACGACTCGACGATCTCGACCAGGTCTTCGGCGCGGACCTCTCCGGCGTACGGCGCCTCGGCGCCGATGTAGACGCCGCCGCGCCCGCGCTGGTTGTGCGTCGCAACCGGCAGCGCGTCGACGGCGCGAACGGCGTCCGCCTCGTCGAAACCCGCCTCCTGGAGCTCGCGGATCGAGTGCTCGCGGACCATGAGCTGCGCGCAGGGGCAGGCGGTCATCCCGTCGGCCTCGACGCCGACGACGCGGCGCGTCCCACCCGCGTCGGCATGCGCGATGCCGACCAGGGTGTAGGTCTCCTCCGTACGTTTCCCGCTGACCGGCGTCCAGCGCTCGAGCCCGAACTCCGCGCGCAGCCGCACGTCCGCGCGAAGCGCGCCCTGCGAGCCGACGATCTCGCGCGCGATCTGCTCGGTGAGATCCTCGATGCGCGAAGGCTTCTCTTTGCGCGCCAGCACGTCGAGCGTCGCCGCTTCGAGCAGCTCGGAGAAGCGGGACATGTGAACGCCGGCCTTGTCGGGCGCGAGGTCGGCGACCATCGTGAAGTCGCCGTGGAAGAGGCGTTCCTCGCCCCCGACGTTCAGCCGGATCAGGTGTTTCACCGAGGAGACGCCGACGCGGTTCAGCGACAGCCGGACGTCCGGCTCTTCGTCCTGGCGGTTCGCGACGAAGTGCATCGAGCGCGACTTCCGCGCGATCGCGCCGTGCGGAACCTCGGCGGCGAGCTGCGCGATAGTCTTGCCGCTGCGCGGCTCGATCGCGTCCGGCGCGATCTCCGCGAGCGGGATGAGGTTGAACGCGCGGGAGGCGAGGTACGGGTGCGGCACCTCGAAACGGCCCAGATCCGCGATCAAATCGTCGATGAGCAGCACGTCGACGTCGATCGGTCGCGCGTCGAGCGGCGTGCGGGCCTGGCGTCCGATCGCCGTCTCGACGCCGCGCACGAATCGTTCGAACGCCTGCGGGTCGAGCGCGGTCGTCAGCTTTGCCGCGACGTTCAAGAACGACGGCCCCGCGCAGCCTCCGGCGGGCGGCGTCTCGTAGAACGACGAGACCGCCTCCACCCGCGCCGCGCGGCGCAGCCTCTGGAGCGCCGCCAGGATCGTGCTCTGCCGGTCGCCCAGGTTCGAGCCGAGGCCGACGTAGACGGTGTACATCGTCGTCATCAACCGCCCGCCTCCGACGCGAGTTGCCCGCTCCCCCTCAGCTGTGCGCGCCGCCGCTCCACCGCGCCGAGCATCGCCGCGAGCCGAACCGTTTCGGCGACGTCGTGGGCGCGCACGATGCGGGCGCCGGCGGCGATCCCGATCGCGGCGACGGCGAGCGACGGGACGAGCAGCTCCGCGGCGGAGAGTCCCATCACGCGCCCGATGAAGCTCTTGCGCGACGCGGCCAGCAGCAGCGGATACCCGAGCGCCGTGAGCTCGCCGAAACGGGCGAGGATCTCGAGATCGGAATCGGGCTCCTTGCCGAACTCGAGCCCCGGATCGACGACGATCGCGTCGCGCGCGACGCCCTCGCGCACGGCGCGCTCGGTCCGTTCGTGCAAGAACGCGGCGATCTCGGCGACGACGTCGCCGTAGGCGTAGCGCTCGGGCTCGCGGACGCGCAGCGCGCCTTTGACGTGCATCACGACCAGCGCCGCACCGTGCCGCGCGACAACCGCCGGAAGCGCGGGGTCGGAGAGCCCGCTGCAGTCGTTGATCAGGTGCGCACCCGCCGCGAGGGCGGCCTCGGCGACCGAGGCCGTGTACGTGTCGACCGAGATGATGCAGTCCGGCTCGGCCTCGCTCAGCGCACGAACCGCGGGGACGACCCGGGCCGCCTCCGCGTCGGGGGCGACGTGGCCGTTTCCGGCGGCGTACGATTGCCCGCCCAGGTCGACGATCGCGGCGCCGGCGGCGACGCTCGCACGCGCCTTCGCGACCGCTTCTTCGACCCCGCCGGCGCGCTCGTAGAACGAGTCGGGCGTCACGTTGACGATCCCCATCACCCGCGCCTCGTCGCGCAGTTCCAGCGTGCGGCCGCGGACGCGCAGCCGGTTCGATAGCTCCACCGGCCCCGAACGTTCGACGAGGCGGTGATCGCTCACCGCCTCGTCGTGATCCGGGTTCAGCGCGCCGAGGTTACTGGGCCGGGCTCGTCCCCGGCGTCGGGGTCGGGGTGGGGGTGGCGGTCGGCGCGTGGGTCGGCTCGCTCCCCGGCGTGTGCGTCGGCGTGGGGGTCGGCGACGGTGACCGCGTCGGCTCCGTCGTCGGCGCGTGCGTCGGCGCCGTGGTCGGCTGGTGCGTCGGCTCGGTGCTCGGCGCGTGCGTCGGCTCCGAGCTCGGCTGGTGCGTCGGTGCGGTGGTCGGCGCGTGCGTCGGCTCCGGCGAGACCGAGGGGTGCGGTTCCGGCGACTCCGACGGTCGCGGCGTCGGCGACGGATGCGGCGTCTCGAACGGCGTCACGACGCCGACGTGGACGACCGCGGTGGCGCCCCGGTCGCCCAGCCCGATCAGCACGCACCGGCCTTGGCCGACGGGCGTGATCGTCCAGGTGGGGCTCGCGCCGCCGGTGTTGACGATTCCGGTGCAGTCACCGTGGAGCTGGAACGCTCCGGTGAAGCCCTGCTGGCCGAACGTCACGGCGACCGGCGACGACGTGACCGACGGGAACTGGATGTTCGCCGGGGTCGCGAGGACCGGCTGCGGCTTTCCGTCGTGCGGCGGGTTCGTCGGAACCGTCGACGGGACGGGGGTCGGCGTCGCGGCCGTCGTCGCGACCGCGATGACGGCAAAATAGTACGACTGGCCTGCACTGAACGCGATCGGCTGCCCGTTCGAGGCGAACGCGAGCTTCGTCGCGGCCTTTCCGTTCGGCGTCTGCGCGGCGGTGACGACGGCCGGGCCTTCGAAGCCCTTCTGCCAGCCGGCCGCGGCGCGCAGCGGATCGAAGAACGCGAGCCAGTAGCTCACGCCGTCCGTCGGGAGCGTCCCCGGGACGACGAACGAGAACGCGGGCGCCTGCGGGAGCGTCACGTCGGCCGAGAACTGCAGCTTGAGATACGCGATCGCACCGTTCTTGCTGTCCTCGCGGAGGTGCAGCGAGGTGGGCAGACGCCGGACCGAGAGCGCCGGGAGCGACGCATCGCCGCTCGTCGAGTAGGTCGCCGCGACGGTCGCGTCGGGCGGAATCTGCGCGCCGGTCGGAAGGGCGGCGCTGGCCGAGGCCCCGCCGGGATCCGACGGCAGCGGGACGGGGATGCTGGTCGCGCCCGGCGCCGCGGTCGGGATCGCGGCCGCATCGCTGGCGGAGAAGCTTTGGGTCGCGCCGGCAGGCGCGTTGGTGGCGGCTGGGGGGAGCGGGCCGCCCGGGGCACTCGTCCCTGAGCCGCCGCCTCCGCCCCCGCACGCTGCGAGGAGAGCGACGCCGAAAACGGCGCCGCCAAGAAGCGCTGAAATCCGTTTCATGCCTCATACATCGGGCGGACCCGTGAGAAATCTCTGAAATTTCGGGGTGTCGCCGGTCACATCGCGTACCGCGACGGTACGCCGCGTGCGATCAGATCGAACGAACGTTACGGGCCTGGAGCACTCCGTTGACCCGCACGCGCAGGTCGATCAGGTGCGCGCGCGTCCCGTCGTCCCGCGCCGCGGCGACCGCGCGGTCGAGTCGCGAAGAGAGGCGCATGAGGCTCTGGCGGGACAGCGCTTGCGTCTCCCGCGGCAGCCCGAGCTGGTCGGCGTACGCCGCCGGAAGCTGCGTGATCTGCATCTGCAGGTCGGCGAACCGCCGCTGCAGCTCGCGATGCGGGGCGCCGATCGACGGCCGGCCGACGTCGTCGTAGACGGCGGCATCGGTCCACGCAAAGAGATCGGTGAGCGTCATCGTGTCGCCCGGACGGCGGACCTTCAGCTCCTGATCGGCGATCCGCGCGAGATTCACCGGCGAGAACATCTCCGTGATGACGTCGTCCTGCAGCTCGGCGATGACCTCGCGCACCGGGAAATCGCTGCGGCGAATCCCGTTCGCCCCCCAGTGGATCCCGTAGCGCGTCGGCGCCGCGGCGTTGAGCAGCTCGGGCGAGAAGCGAAACGCCCGCGACGAGAGCACCCAGCGGTCGAGCAGATCGAATGCGCGGCGCTGCTCGGCGCGCGGGATCGAGCGGAACGGCAGCGTCGCGCCCGGCTGACCGCGATGCGAGCGAGAGGTGTAGATTCCCCCGACGAACTTCGCGGCCAGCGCGGCGTTGTTGAGCTGGTTGTTCAGCACCGTGATCAAGCCGGCACGAATGTCGGAGTACGAGCGCGTATCGCCACGGTACGGTTTGGTGAGTTGTGCGGTGACGTCGTCGTCGATCCGGAACTGCTCGTTGACGAACGCCAGCGGATCGTTCGAGAGATCGAAGCGCTGGATGCGCGGGTCGATCGAGATCGCGGTCGCGTCCTCGTCGGTTCCGTAGGCGTGGCCGGGCTCGGTGGAGCGCGCGGCGATCCGCGCGAGCGCAACCGCTTCGTCCGCCGACGAGCGCACCTTCGGGAACGTGCGGTAGCCGTACTCGATCGCCCAGTCGTCGTACGTTCCGAGCTTGGTCGGGAAGTAGTCGGCTTGCCGCTCGCGCGGCGCCGCGACGTTGGCCGGGGTGTAGTCCATCACCGAGGACGTCGTCCCGTGCAGGCGCGTGAACGCGGCGTCATGGAGCTGCGCGTACGTGTACGTCGTCGAGCCCTGGAAGTTGTGCCGCAGTCCGAGCGTGTGGCCCACTTCGTGCATCACCGTGCTGTACAGCCACTCCTGCGCGTAGCGCTCGCGGTCGGACGGCGTCGCGCGCGGGTTGCGCGCGAGCAGCAGCGAGCCGAGCGCCGCCTGGGCGACGGAGTCCTCTTCCATCGAGCATTCCTGGCTCTGCTCGGCGAGCTCCGCGTCGAGGGCGTCGGGCGCGGCCGATTCGAGCGCCGTCGCCAGCGCGTACGTATTCATGCGCGAACGCTGCGCCGGCTTCACCCGGTCGACGTACCCGCGCTTGATCTCGCGCAGCGACTCGCCGTCGATCACCACCTCGGCACGAATGATCTGCCCGTTGTCGGGATCGCTCACGTGCGGGCTGTAGGCGCTGAAATCGGGCTGATCGCTGGTGATCCAGCGAACCGTGGTGTAGCGCGCGTCGTCGGGATCCCAGCCCGGATCGGAGGGCGGATCCTTCACGACGATCGCGTTCGGCCGGCCGATTCGCGCGAACGCTTCGTTCCACGCCAGGATCCCGCGCCGAACCGTGCCGCGGTACTCTTTCGGGATCTCGTTGGTGAGGTAGAACGTGATCGGTCCGTTGTCGAGGTTCCAGCGCTCGATGAAGCGCTCGAACGGCGTCGCGGCGGCGTCGTTGCCGTAGCGTTTGCGCGCGCTGATGAAATAGCCGACGCGGTCGTCGGCGAGGCGCGGCACGAACTTGGGGTCGCGCGCGGGGGGCACGACGATGCTGTAGTGGACGCCGATCGGGATCCCGCGGCCGTCCGGCACGGTCGGCAGCGCGTTCGCCGGGCCGTTGAAGGCGAGGTTGACGCTGATCTCGTCGTTGCTCGGGAACGCCTTGGTCGAGCGATAGTACGACTTCGACGCGTCGACCGAGAAGGAGGGCCGCGCGATCAGCAGCAGCAGCCCCGGGAGCGAGGGCGGCGTCGCGCCGCGGCCGAGATCGGCGCCGATCCCCTCGAAGTCGGTCAAGAACAGGGAAGGCGCGACGACGACGTGCTGCTTCGCCGGGTCTTCGGCGACGATCGGCGTCGAGAGGATCACCGAGTCGGCGACGCTGATCGCGAGCGAGTTCGCCGCCGCGCTGCCCTTGTCGGCGACGTAGCGCGTGTTCGGGGTGATCCAGAGCACCCGCTTCCCGACCAGCTTGAACGTCACTTGGAACGGCTCGTAGACGCGGCCGGCGAACGCGCCGCTGCCGACGCCGCGCTCGATCGACGGCAAGATGATGTACGTCTTGTCGAAGTTCTCCGGCTTCAGATCGAAGTAGAGCTCGTCGTCCTTGCGGACCAGATCGATGACGCCCGGCTGCGTGGTCGCGGCCTTGATGAAGGTGGCGTACTGCTGGGTCTGCGCGGCGCCGAAGCTGAACGGCGATCCGGAGCTGCGCGGCTGCGGGCTCGCCGCACCGTTCTGCGGCGCGGTTTGGGGCGCCGTCGACGGCTCCGACGGCGGCGTCGGAGCGAGCGTCGGCGCCGGTGCCGGACTCGGGATCAGCGTCGCGGCAGCATGCGGGGCCGGCGTCGAGGCCGCCGACGCAGGCGTCTCCGAGCCTTGCGCGCCGGCGAGCGACGCGAGCGACGTCGTTCCGAGGACAACGGCAAGAAAAGCAACCAGGGAGCGCCGGATCATGGCGACCGGTTCGGGGCCGTGCACGTTCCGTCCGCTATCCCCGTCAGGCGGGCATCCGTAGCGAGCGGGCGCGTCAGCGCGCGACGGTCCAGCGCTGCGCCGACGCCGTCTGCGTCACGAGCGTCGGCGAGAAACCGTGCAGCTCCTCGCGCAGCGCCGAGATTGCGACCGGTGAAGCGAGAAACGCGATCGGCACGTCGCGCAGCAGCAGCGCCTCGATGCGCGCGTAGGCGCGCTTCCGAACCGCCGGATCGTAGGATGCGAGCGCCTCGCGCTGCGCAGCGTCCATCTCGCTGCTGCAGTAGAACGAGTGGTCGAAACCGTTCGGCGGGCGCTGGTCGCAGGTGAACTGACCGCTGTCGTCCGGATCCATCCCGGCGTACCAGCCGTAGAAGGCGATGTCGTAGCGGCCGAGCGGGAGGATCCCGCCCTGCGACGGCGGCGCGTCGAAGACGTTGCCGAGGTACGCGTGGATGCGCGCATCGATACCGACGTTCTCGAGCGCGCTCTGCGCGGCGACCGCCTCGACGCGGTGCGTCTGCGAGGCCTGCAGGATCGCGAGATCGAGCCCGAGGCGCCGCCGCGGCCCGTAGCCCGCGCTCGCGAGGAGACGGCGGGCGGCGAGCGGATCGAACGCGATCGGCATCAGCCGCCGGTCGGCGGCCCACAGGACCGGCGGCAGATCGGCGATCGCCGGGGCGTAGTAGCCGTGCGTCACCCCGTCACGAAACGCTCGCGCGTCGATCGCTGCGGCGATCGCGCGGCGCACCCGCACGTCGGCCGTCGCGTGACCGGGCGCGGTGTTCATCATCACGCCCCAGTAGGCGTTCAGCGGCGAGGTCGCGATGCGCACGCCGCGGATCGCGCGCGCCTGCGCGGCCGCGTTCGCGGAGAGCGCGATCACGCCGTCGAGCTCGCCCGTGCGGAGACCGACGAGCTGCGTGTTCTCGTCGGAGACGAAGCGCATCGTGATCCGCGCGATGCGCGGCGTCCCGCCCCAGTACGACGGGTTTGCGGCCAGCTCGAGCTGATCGCCCCGCGCCCAGCGGACCGCGCGGTACGGGCCGGTCCCGACCGGCGCGGCGTTCAGTGCGGAGCGCACGAGCGGGCCGCGTCCGAGCAGGTGCGCCGGGGCGAGGTAATACGGCGCGTCGCTCTCCGCGAACACGGTGCCGACGAACGGCGCGAAGCGCCGCTTGAGGCGGAAGCGCACGGTCTGCGCGTCCGGCGTCTCGACACGCGCGACGACGTCGTAGCCGTGCCGCGACTGCACGATGCTGCGCGGGTCCATCACCGCCCGGAACGACGCGGCGACGTCGGCGCTGGTGAACGCGGTTCCGTCGTGCCAGCGCACGCCGCGGCGCAGGCGGTACGTCACCGTCAGCCCGTCGGCGGAGATTCCGCCGTTCGCGCGCGTCGGGACCGCGGCGGCGAGCGCCGGAACCGGCCGGCCGGTGCGGTCGCACGCGATCAGCGGATCGTAGATGAGCCGCAGCACCTCGTTGTCCTGGATCGACTGCGCGAGCAGCGGCAGCAGGCTGCGCGGCTCGTACGCGATCGCCAGCCGCAGCGCGGGCGGCTCCGCGCTCGGGCCGCGCGCGCAGGCGGCGAACGCGCCGAGCGCAAGCGCCGCGAGCGCGCGGCGGATCACCTCAGTCGGTCTCTCCGTAGAGCGGGCGCACGTTGCGCACGCCACGGTGCAGGTAGTCGACGCCGTTCATCCAGCTCGGCTTCGGCCCACCCTTCAGCCAGTGGTCGAACCACTCGTCGAGGTGGACGGTCCAGTACTTCTGCTGCTCGCGCCCGCGCAAGTTGTGATCCTCGCCGTCGAACGAGAACAGGTACGCCTCCTTGCCGAGCCTCCGCATCGCGGTGATGAACTCGATGCCCTGGAACTGCGGAACCGCGCCGTCGAGATCGTTGTGAATCGTCAGGTACGGCGTGCGGATGTTCTTGATCCCGAAGAGGCCGGAGTTCTCCACGTACAGGTCGGGGCGGTCCCACGGCGTCGCGCCGATCCGCGACTGCGTGTGCTCGTATTGCGACTCGCGCACGACGCCGCTCTCCAGGCGGATCCCCGAGTAGGCGCTGATCATGTCGTCGACCGCGGCGCCCGCTTCGACCGCGCGGAAGCGGTTGGTCTTCGTGATCATGTAGTTGATCTGGTACGCCGCCCACGAGTGACCGGCCATCCCGACCCGGCTCGGATCGGCGTAGCCGGTCTTCAGCGCGGCGTCGACGGCCGGCATGATGCAGGCCAGCGCGCTCGCGCCGGGGTGCCCGATCCGGTAGTGCACGTCGGGGAGGATCACGACGTACCCGTTCGAGACGTAGCGCACGAAGTTGGGACTCGTGCCGGGCGCGGGCGAATAGTACGTGTGGAACATGCTGGCCCAGGTCTCGTAGAAGTAGACCAGCATCGGCGCCTTGCGATCGGGCTTGAGCCCGTCGGGGACCAGCATCACGCCGCGCAGCTTCTTGCCGTCGGCGCTCGTGTAGTCGAAGAGCCGCTCCGTCCCCCAGCGGTACTTCGCCTGCTGCGGGTTCGCGTCGGTGACGCGCGTGACGTGCTTGAACGACGAGTCGGTCGCCCACAGGTTCCGATAGTTTCGGAACGACTCGCGCGCGAACAGGTAGCGGTCCGCCTTCTTCGCGACGAGCGGCGGGGCGGTGAAGTCGTGCAGGCTGCTGTTGAAGACCGTGCGCGTCCCGTTGACGACCTCCGGTTCCTTGAACAGCGTCGCCGGTGCGCCGCCGCCCGCGGCGAGTCGCGCGTAGCCGCTCGAGTAGTCGCGCGTATCGATCAGCGAGAGCAGCATCGGCTTGTCGGCCGGATACGCCTCGGCGTCGGGGTCCGTTTTCACCGGGCTGTAGACCGTGCGCGTCCGGCGCCCTTCCCCGTGCGTGAGATTCGTCGCCGCGCCGGTCTCCGGGTTCGCCAGCCAGACGTCGTACTCGTCGTAGAGCATCACGCCACGGTCGCCGTTCAACCAGCCGCCGAAGCCGTAGGGTGACGGCGGAGCCGGATGGTCGTCGTCGACGTTGTGAAACGCCACCCCGGCATGCGGCGCGAGCTCGACGCGCTTGCCGTCGCCGGTGCGGATCGCGAACCAGTGCCGCGACGGCTCGTCCCATTCGAGCGCGTACCGTCCACCCGGGGAGATCTCCGCCGAGACGACGCGCTTGCGCAGGAGCCGCCGTTTGCCGTCCTCGAGCGAGACGGCGTACGCGTCGGCGAAGTCTTCGCCGAGCCACGAGGCGGCGCGGCGGTAGGCGCGGTCGTCGAGTCCGATCGCGACGTCCCCGCGGTCGGCCGGCGTGACGTCGCGCACCTCCGGCGAGCCGAGCTGAGCGAAGCGTGACGCGCCGAGGTCGTAGACGGCGAGGTACGTGCGCTTGCGCTCCTGGTCGGCGTCGTGCCTCTGCTGCGACTGCAGCACGTCGTCATGCCACGACCACAGATCGACGGCGGTCGGTGCAGGCGTCCCCGACGGCATCGGCGTCGGCGCGGCGGCGGTACCGAAGTACACGCGTTTGCCGTCGCGAGAGAACCGCAGCTTTCCGTTCGGGCTCGGCGCTGTTCCGCGCGTCACGCCGCCCGGCTGCTCGTCGACGGCCTTCACCGCCGCCGGCTTGGCGGCACGCAGATCGACGACGTACAGCGCGTCGTGCGGCACATCGTCCTTGTACGTTGCGACGTCGCTCAGAAACGCGAGCGAGGATCCGTCGCGCGCGATCGCCAGATCGCGATAGCGGCCTTCGCCGCTCAGGACGTCGGTCGTCGTCCCCTTCGAGACGTCGTAGACGTGGACGCCGTCGCCTTTGCCGTTTTTGGTCTCGGTCGCGTACGCGACGAAACGGTCGTCGTCCGAGACGACGAAATCGGTCGCGTCGCCGGCCGTCACGCGCTTCGTGCCGGCGAGATCGCGAATCGTCAGCGCCGAGCCGGTGTCCTTCGTCTTGTCGGCTTTCGGGGCGGGCGATCCCGACGGGGAGGGCGAGGGTGCCGGCGATGCGCCCGGGCTCGGCGCCGCCGGCGCTGCGCCGGCGATCTGCGGAGGCGGCTCGCCCTTCGGCGGCGCGCTCGGCTTTCCGGAAGCGACCGGCGAGGGGCTCGGCGCCGCGGCAGGCGACGCGCTCGGCGCAGGCGTCGGCTCGGCGCGATACGCGATCGTCGCGCCGCCGTTCTTCGCGACGGCGATCGTCTTGACGTCGGCGACGACCTCGGCCGGCTTCGCGGTGCCGAGATCGAGAACGCCGAGCCCGTTCTTCGGCTGCTCGCGCTCGGGCTTCTTCGCCTTCTTCGCCGCGTCGAGGTCTTTCTTCGGCGCGGTGTGCGTGAACACGACGAAGCGCCCGTCGCCGGCGAACGCCGGCGCGTTCCCGCGCGCCTCGCGCCGTTCGGCCCCGGAGTCGAGGTCGCGCACGACCAGCGTCGGGTCGCCGTCCTGCGGCGTCAGCGCATACGCGAGGTGTGTGCCGTCGTCGGAGACGCGCGGCGTGCGAATCGCGCTCCACGCGTCGTACGCCTTGTAGTCGAGCGGCAGCGGCGCGTCCGCCGCCACCCGGCCGGGAGCGGCCGGGACGAGAGCACACACGAGACCGAGCGCGACAAAGCCGCGGGCGCCGAACATGCGGCCTCGTACCTTGGGCTCCTGCACGACACCTCCCGCGCCGGGCGAGCGGTCCGGTTCAGGACACCGGGGTGAGCCAGGGGCCGGGGGCGGGACGGCGGCCGCGGACGACCTCGGTGTAGGTCGTGCGCAGGCGGCGGGTGAGTGGACCTTCGTCGCCGAGGTCGCGCGCGTCGATTCCGACGATCGGGACGACTTCCGCCGCGGTTCCGGTGAAGAACGCCTCGTCGCAGGCGTTGAGATCGTCGGTCGTGATCGGCCGGACGTGCGTCGTGATCCCCGCTTCACGAGCGAGCGCGAGAACGCTGGCGCGCGTGACGCCGGGCAGGATGTCGGCGTCGGCATCGTTCGTCACGAGCACGCCGTCGCGCACGAGAAAGATGTTCTCGCCGGAGCCTTCGGCGATCTCGCTTCGGTCGTTGCGGATGATCGCCTCGTCGAAGCCGCGCGCTTGCGCGTCGGCGAGCGCGCGGATCGAGTTCGTGTAGTGACCGCCGGCCTTCACCGTCGACGGCAGCGCGCGGGACGGCGTCTTCATGAACGGCGAGACCGCGGCACGGAACAGCGGGACCTCGACGCCCGGCATGATCCCGTCGAACGCGAACACGGCGACGAGCACGTGCACCGGACACTCGCGGCCCGGGTTCAGTCGCACCGTGTTGCCGCCGTAGAACGCGAGCGGCCGCACGTACGCCGCGTCGAGCTCGCTCGCGCGCACGGTCTCGCGAATCGCCGCGCTCAACGCGTCGGCGTCCCAGGCGAGCTGCATCCCGTACGTCGCGGCACCGGTGATCATGCGCTCGACGTGCTCGCGCAGCCGGAACACCGCGGGACCGCTCGGCGTCGGGTAGACCCGGATCCCTTCGAACACCGACGACCCGTAGTGCAGCGCATGCGTCAGCGCGTGCAGCTTGAGCTGGTCGTCGTCGAGGACGGTACCGTCGAGCCACACGGTCGTGGCGGTCCGGGTCATCACGGGCGGTTCTCCTTGAAACGGCGAACGCCCCGGCCGTTGCGGCCGGGGCGTTCGTTTGCGTGTGTGCTGTGGTGCGTTACGCGAACGACGATCCGGCCGGCGAGCGGGGCTCGACGAGAATAAAAACCGGAAGGACGTACAAGCGCGACGTCATGTCCGCGAAGCCTAGCACGGCGGCGGGGCGGCGGTCAAGCGAACGCGCCGGTGGGCGGCTGTTCCGTCAGTCCTCCGCGACGGCTGGGTTCTCGAGCACGCCGACCGCCTCGATCTCCACGCGCACGCGCTCGCCGGGACGGATCCAGCGCTTCGGCTCGCGCGACGTTCCGACGCCGGCCGGGGTTCCGGTCGCGACGATGTCGCCGGGCTCGAGCGTCATCACCGCCGAGAGCTCGGCGACGAGCCGCGGGATCCCGAAGACGAGCTGTGAGGTGGACGAGTCCTGGAGCGTCTCGCCGTCGATCGAGCAGCGAATGCGGAGGTTTCCCGGATCGGGGACCTCGTCGCGGGTGACGAGGAACGGCCCGCACGGACCGTGCGTGTCGAAGACCTTGCCGAGCGTCCATTGCGACGTGCGCATCTGGTAGTCGCGCACGCTGACGTCGTTGAGGCATGTGTACCCGGCGATGACGTCGTACGCGCGCGCTTCGGGGACGTGGCGCGCGCGCGTACCGATCACGAACGCCAGCTCCGCTTCGTAGTCGACGCGGTGCGACGCGCGCGGGATGACGATCGGCGCGCCGTCGCCGACGAGCGTGTTCGGCCACTTGGCGAACAGCGTGACATGCTCGGGAAGCGGGAGCTTCACCTCGGCCGCATGATCGCGGTAGTTCAAGCCGATGCACGCGATCTTCGAGGGATCGGGGACGGGCGGCAGGAGCGTTACGCCGGCCCGGGGCCGCACGTGCTCATCCTGCGCGGACTGGAGACCGCGCCGCGCGCGCGCAAGCGCTTCCTCGCCTGCGGCGAGCAGCGCGCGCATCGAGCGCGGCAAACTCGGATCGACGCCACACAGGTCTACGATCTCGTCGCCGCGCGCCGCGCCGAGCGTCGCCTGCCCGTCGCGCAAAAAGGTGCAAAGTCTCAAACGCCCCTCCCATGTTTAGGCCGTCCGGCCGGGGGGTACCGACCGTCCCGAGGGGCTTTCAGCAACACACCGCAGCACGCCCTCGGGAAACCACGGCGCCGTCCGCACCAAGACTGGTGGACGGCGCCGTTCTCGTTTGCAGCGCTCGCTCAGGCGACTTCGACGCGCGTGTCCCAGACCGCGCCGCCGTCGAGGACGACGCGCAGGTCGTGCACGAGTTCCTGCTCGCTGGCCGCTTTGGCGACGACGCTCGCCGCTCCGTGAGCCCGCGTGAGCTGCAGCCAGCCGCGGCGATGACGATCGGTGAGGACGATGGGACGCACGTGCGGCGCCTCGGCGTGCAAGACGTCGAGGGCATCGGCGACGTCGTACGCCGTGTAGTCGAGATCGAGCAGGACGAACTCCGGCGCGGAGGCGACGATGTCGTCGAGATCGAGGGCCGACGCGCTCGCGATCACGCGCCCGCCGGCGACAGCGACCAGGCGCTCGATTTCCGGCGCGAACAGGGACTGGGGCTCGACGACGTAGACGCTCGGCATGTCCGTTCGTCTCTTCTACCCGTTCACGCGCGACCGGGGCGCCGGCGGCCGTCACACTTCGGGCGACGCCCCGTTCTCGCGCTCCGTCACGACGCGCCCGCGCTCGAGCCGGACGACCGGGGCCGCGAACGCTTCGACATCGCTCTCGTCGTGCGTGACCAGCACCACCGGGACGCCGAGCGCCGTCAGCGTCGCGCGCAGCTCGGCTCGGACGCGGGCGCGCGTCGCCTCGTCGAGCGCCGCGAACGGCTCGTCGAGGAGAACGGCGCGCGGCGCCCAAGCGAGCGCCCGTGCCAGCGCGACCCGCTGGCGCTCGCCGCCGGAGAGCGTTGCGGGTCGCGCATCGCGCAGCGCGGCGATCCCGAGCCGCTCGAGCCAGCCCAGCGCGGCGACATCGCGGCGCACGCGCGGGACGCCGCGCGCCGCGAGCCCGAACGCGACGTTCTCGCGCACCGTGAGGTGCGGAAAGAGCGCATACTCCTGAAAGACGTACGCGACGTCGCGCCGGAAGGCGGCGAGCGACGCGCCGGTGCCGTCGAGCACGCGGCCGTCGAGCACGACGCGGCCGGCATCCGGCCGCACCAAGCCGGCGACGATGCGGAGCAGCGTCGACTTCCCCGAGCCGCTCGGTCCGGCGAGCACCGTGACGCCGGTCCCGAACCGCACGTCCACCTCGAGCACGAACTCGCGCAGGACCTTGCGCGCAGCGATCTCGATCATGCGGCGCGCCGTTCCAGGATGCGCGCCGCGACGACGACCGCCAGCGCGATCGTGACCAGCACGGCAGCCAGGGCCGCCGCCAGATCCAGATCGCCGCTCTCGAGCCCGAGGTAGACCGCCAGCGGAAGCGTCTGCGTGACGCCTTGCAGGTTCCCCGCGAACATGATCGTCGCGCCGAACTCGCCGAGCGCGCGCGCCCACGCCAGCACCGCGCCGCCGGCGAGCGCGGGCAACGCCAGCGGAACGGTGACGCGGGCGAACGTCCGCAGCGGTCCCATCCCGAGCGTCGCCGAGGCGTCTTCGTACACCGGATCGACGGCGGCGAATCCCGCGCGCGCCGCGCGCACGTAGAACGGGGCGCCGACGAAGAGCTGCGCGAGCACGACCGCGAACGTGGTGAACGCGATCCGCACGTGGAGCGCCTCCAGCGCCGGGCCGAACGCGCCGAGCGTGCCGAACGCGAAGAGCAGCGCGAGGCCCGCCACCGCGGGCGGGACGACGATCGGCAGATCGACCAGCGCGTCGACGAATCCCCGGCCCGGAAAGCGCGAGCGCGCCAGCGCGTATGCGAGCGGCGTCCCGAGCGCGAGCGTCAGCGCCAGGGACGCCGCCGTCGTCACCAGCGAGATGCGCAGCGCCGCAAGCGCCGGCGCCGAGGCGAGCGTCGCCCCGAGCCGCGACGGTGCGACGTGCGCGTACAGCGCGACCAGCGGGACGGCGATGAACAGAACGAGGACCGCCGAGGCGACCGCGACGGCGGCGCGAATCATTGCGTCGCTTCGCTACGGCGCACGAGGCGAGCGACCTTTCGGCGAGAGGGATCGCCGCCCGGCCGGCGGCAACTATCCGGTACGGCACGTGTCAGGAGACTCGTATGGTGTCTGCGCTTCCCCGCCTCGAGGCGCGCACCGGCGCAAGCCGCTCGCGCGTCCTGCTCGACGAAGACCCGAACGCCTGGACGGTTCGCACCAGCGAAGCGGTCGAAGCCGCGCGGATGCGTGGCGCGTTTCGCGCCTATCTCGAGCGGCACGGAGACCCGGCCAGCGATTTCGACGCCGCCGAAGCGGTGTACGGTGAGCTGCTGAACACGTGCGTGCGCCATGCGCCCGGCGCGGTCGACGTGCGGTTCACCTGGCGCGACTCCACGCTGACGGTGATCGACACCCGCGAGCGGCTCCGCTCTTGGCCGTTCTCGCCGGACGACACGAGCGCGGAGACGACGCACCACGCGTACGCGCTGATCAGCGCCTACACCAACCGGATCAGCCTCGCGCGCGACCCGAGCGGCGGGACCCGCGCCAGCGTCGTCCTCCCGGTCATCGCGACGCCGACGCCGGAGTAACGACCGCCGCCGGGACGCCGAACGTCACGGTGACCCGCGTCCCGCCGCGCGCACTGCGCTCGATGCGCACGTCCTCGGCGACGGAGCGCACGAGCGCCAGCCCTCGGCCCGACTCGGCGAACGAGTCGGGGAGCCCGCCGTGCGGGGTGAAGCCCGCGCCGCCGTCCTCGACGACGAGCTGAGCGACGCCGTCGCCGTCGGTCGACGCCAGCACGTGCACGAAGCCCGGTGCGTGCCGCACCGCGTTCGCGACGAGCTCGCCGAACGCGAGCTCGCCCGCGAACCGCGCGTCGTCGCGCCCGGTCCAGCGTTCGATCAGGTCGCCGGCTTCACGCCGCGCGTTCGCGCCCGTGCGCCGGTCGTCGCTGGCGAAACGCCACTCGTTCTCCTCGCCCGGGATCTCGGCGGCGAAGCGGGCGATCGTCACGGTGAGGATCGCGATGTCGTCGGTCGGCTCGTCGTCACCGAGCACGTCCTTCATCAGCGCACCGGCGAGATGGTCGATGTCGTCGCGTACCAGCGAGCGAACCGCCGTCTCGATGCGTTGCTCCGCCGCGTCGATGTCGCGCGCGAACTCCAGCAGGCCGTCGGTGTACATCATCAGCGTGCACGGCGCTTGCAGCCGCAGCGCGAAGTCGACGCCCTCGTCGTCGCGGAGGCCGATCGGCAGCCCCGCGCTCGGCAGACGGCGCACGCCGCGCCGGTCGACGAGCAGCGGCGGCGGATGCCCGGCCGTGGCGTACGCGAACCGCCCGGTCACGGGGTCGAGCACACCGAAGATCGCCGTGACGAAGACCGTTCGCCCGCTCGCGATCAGCAGGCGGCTCGCGCGGTCGAGGATCGCCGACGGCTCCGCCGACTCGAACGACGCGGCGCGCAGCGCCTGCCGGATCTCGCCCATGATGACGGCGGCTTCGAGCCCGTGTCCCGTGACGTCGCCGATCGTGACCGCGACGCGGCCGTCCGGGAGCTCGAAGGCGTCGTAGAAATCGCCGCCGACGCGCTGCGACTCCGACGCGGCCGAGTACGACGCGGAGAACGCGACGTCGGGAAGGATCGGGAGCTGCGCGGGCAGCATCGCGCGCTGCAGCGCGTCGGCGGTCGTGCGCTCGCGTTC
>DASWSC010000176.1:0-6292 GCA_036402855.1 Candidatus Elarobacter sp.
AGCGCGATGCCTTGCGCGTCCGCGGGACGGAGCGACGACGCGACGTGCGCCGCCGCGCGCTCGCGCACCAGCGCGTCGAAGTCGGACGGCGGCGCGGTTGCGTCGACCAGCTTCCACGCCTTCGCGCGCTCGGCGCGCACGCCGTCGGCGTTCGTGCAGAACAGGTCGGCGATGTCGCGGCGCACCTTGCGCTTGTCGACCACGCGCGTCAGACCGCCGGTCCCCGGCAGCACGCCGAGCAGCGGCACCTCGGGCAAGCTGACCACCGTCGAGCGGTCGTCGATCATCAGGATCTCGTCGCATGCCAGGGCGATCTCGTAGCCGCCGCCGGCGCACGCGCCGTTCACGGCGGCGAGGAAGCGCAGCCCGTCGTGACGGCTCGAGTCCTCCATCCCGTTGCGCGTCTCGTTGGTGAACTTGCAGAAGTTCACTTTCCACTGGTGCGACGACGTGCCGAGCATGTAGATGTTCGCGCCGGCGCAGAACGAGCGGTCCTTCGCGCTGGTGACGACGACGCACGCGACCGAGGGATGCTCGAACCGGATGCGGTCGAGCGCGTCCCGGAACTCGATGTCGACGCCGAGATCGTACGAGTTCAGCTTCAGCTTGTAGCCGGGCCGGATCCCCGCGTCCTCGTCGACGTCGAGCGCCAGGGTCGCCACACGCCCCGCGACGCTGAGCTTCCAGTGCCGGTACCGCTCGGGAGCGGTCTCGAAGGTGACGGGAGCCGGCCGGGCGGGTGCTTCGGCGGTGAGCATCGTTGATGAACTATACTGCATAAAATCCGCCTCCGCAAGCATTATCCTGCGCTTTCACAGCGCCGCCGCGACGAGCGCGTCGACCGCCTCGGCGACGCTCTTCCCGGTGGTCTCGATCTCCGCGTCGGCCCGCCGGTAGAGCGGCTCGCGGCCGGCGAGGATCCGCTGGAGGTCGTCCATCGACTCGCGGTTCCCGGCCATCGGGCGCATGTCGCCCTGGGCGACCACCCGCTCCATGTGCTCGGCCGGCGCCGCCTTCAGCCAGATCGTGCGGCAGGCGGCGAGGAGGCGCTCGAAGGTCGACGGCTCGGAGACGATGCTCCCGCCCGTCGCGAGCACGAAGCGCGGGTGTTCCTCGATGATGCGGTCCAGGCAGCGGCGCTCCATCCGCCGGAACCCCGCTTGGCCGTAGAAATCGAAGATCGTCGCCAGCGAGACCCCCGACGCGCGCTCGATCTCCCGGTCGAGCTCGATGAACGGGACGCCCAGCCGTGCGGCAAGCGCGGTCCCGAGGGTGGTCTTCCCCGCCCCGCGCAGCCCGATCAGCGCGATGCGGCCGGTCCGGCCCTGCACGTCGGCGTCGCCGAAGGTCGTCGAGAGCAGCGCCCGGGCCTCGCCGAGGCGGCTCTCGGGGAGGCGCCGCAGCAGCTCGATTGCGTGGGTGAGCTCGGCGGGCGCCTCGGGGGCATCGGCGACGAGCCCTTCCAGCGGGACGCTGAGCGCTCGCGCGATGCGGCGGAGGATCGACAGGGAGGCGTTGCCTTGGCCGGTCTCGAGCTGGGCGAGGTAGCGCTCGGAGACACCGGAATCCTTGGCGAGGATCTTGCGGGTCATCCCCCGGCGCGCCCGCAGCTCGCGAACGCGGTCCCCCACGGCCGCGAGGAAGGCGCCGTCGTCGTCGGCGGTCGAATGCACTATCACGCTTGCGAACTCACGTGCATGCACTATAATGCAATGCACGCCCGCCCGACAAGCGGCGGGCCTCATCGTGCCGCCTCCCGCCTCGGAGAATCTCCATGACCGCCGCCGAGCCGTTCCGATGACCGCCTCGACCGAACCCGGCTCCGCGCACGTGGCGAGCGCCGCCCCGCCGGCGTTCTACAACGCGGCGGTCGATCTGATCGAGCGCAACCTCCCGCTTCGGGCGGAGAAGGTCGCCTTCATCGACGAGCGCGGCTCGTACACCTACGGCGAGCTCGCGCGGCGCGTCGACCTGGCGGCGGGCGCGCTCCGCGAGCTCGGCCTCGAGGAAGAGCACCGCATCGTGCTCGGGCTGCTCGACACCATCGACTTCCCGGCGGCGTTTCTCGGCGCCATCAAGGCGGGGATCGTTCCGATCCCCGTCAACACGCTGTTCCAGCCGCTCGACTTCGCGTTCATCCTCGCCGACAGCCGCGCCAAGGCGGCGATCGTCTCGGCCGAGCTGCTCCCGCAGTACGAAGAGGCGGCGCGGCTGGCGAGCTGGACCGGGAGCTTCATCGTCTCCGATCCCGGCGGGTCGCTCGGCGAGACGCGTCATCCCGCGTTCGCGTCGCTGCTGCGCGCGGCGACGCCGCTGCGCGAGAGCGCACCGACCCGGCCGGACGACGCGTGCTTCTGGCTCTACTCCTCGGGCTCGACCGGGAAGCCGAAAGGGACGGTGCACGTGCAGACGAGCATGGCGCGCACCGCGGAGCTGTTCGCGCAGGGCGTGCTCGGGATGCGCGAGGACGACGTCGTGTTCTCGGCCGCGAAGCTCTTCTTCGCCTACGGCTTGGGGAACGCGCTCTCGTTTCCGCTCGCGGTCGGGGCGACGGCGGTGCTGCACGCCGGGCGCGCGACGCCGGATGTCGTCGGCACGGTGCTGCGCGAGCACGGCGCGACGATCTTCTGCGGCGTCCCGACGCTCTTCGGCTCGATGCTCGTCCACCCGCAGCTTCCCGCGCGCGACGAGGTCGCGCTGCGGCTCTGTACGTCGGCCGGCGAGCCGCTTCCGGAAGAGATCGGGAAGAACTGGACCGCGCGCTTCGGCGTCGAGATCGTCGACGGGATCGGCTCGACCGAGATGCTGCACATCTTCGTCTCGAACCGGCCCGGCGCGGTGAAGTACGGGACGACGGGGCTGCCCGTCCCGGGCTACCGCGTGCGAATCGTCGGCGACGACGGGCGCAACGTCGCGCCGGGCGAGCTCGGCGAGCTGGAGGTCTGCGGGGACACGTCGGCGGCGTACTACTGGAACAACCGCGAGAAATCGCGCCACACGTTCGCGGGCGAGTGGACGCGGACCGGCGACAAGTACCGCCAGGACGACGAGGGCTACTTCGTCTACTGCGGTCGCGTCGACGACATGCTGAAAGTAGGCGGAATCTGGGTCTCGCCGAGCGAGGTCGAGGCGGCGCTGGTCGCGCACGACGACGTCCTCGAGGCCGCGGTGATCGGCGTCGCCGACGAGCAGGATCTCGTGAAGCCGAAAGCGTTCGTCGTCCTGAAGCCCGGCGTCGAGCCGCGCGACGTGCTCGTCGCGGCGCTTCAGGCGCACGTCAAGAGCCGCCTCGCACCGTACAAGTACCCGCGCTGGATCGAGTTCGCGGGCGAGCTTCCGAAAACGGCGACCGGGAAGATCCAGCGGCACGTGCTGCGAGCGCGGGAACGCAACGCGCCTGCGTGTCCGTGACGCGCGAGCCGCTCGCGCGTGAGGTCGTCGCCGGCGGAAAGCGGCTGGAGACCGTTCGCTACGACGGCGATCCGGCGCACGCGGCGATCGTGCTGCTCCACGAAGGGCTCGGTTCGGTCTCGCTGTGGCGCGACTGGCCCCGGCGGCTCGCGGAGCGAACCGGCCGCATCGTCGTCGCATACTCGCGCTACGGGTACGGCCGTTCCGAGGTGCTGCGCGAGAAGCGCGAGCCGTACTACATGCACCACGAAGGCGAGGTCGTGCTGCCGGCGCTGCTCGCGGAGCTCGGCCTCGAGCGCCCGGTCCTGTTCGGGCACAGCGACGGCGCATCGATCGCGCTGATCTTCGCCGGGGCGTTTCCCGGCGCGGCGCGCGCGCTCGTCCTCGAAGCGCCGCACGTCTTCGTCGAGGACCTCAGCGTGCGCAGCATCGCCGCCGCGAAGACCGCGTTCGCCACGTCCGATCTCCCGCAAAAGCTCGCGCGCCATCACGCCGACGCGGCGGCGACGTTCGCCGGCTGGAACGACGTCTGGCTCGACGCGCGCTTTCGCGACTGGAACATCGAAGCGTACGCGGAGCGCGTCCGCGTCCCGGTGCTGCTCGTGCAGGGCGACGCCGACGAGTACGGGACGGCGGCGCAGCTCGACTCGATCCGCGCACGCGTCGCGGGCGCCGAGACGATGATCGTTCCCGGCGCAGGGCACAGCCCGCATCGCGACGTGCCGGAGCTCGTCCTCGACCGCGTCGCGGGGTTCCTCGCGCGCGCCGCGCCGTGATCGAGCTGGGCGTGCTCGGCGCCGCCGACGTGCGCGCCGCGTTTCGCGGCGACCTCTACGGCGAGGCCGAGACGATGAGCGAAGAATGGTTCGCCGGCCACATCGCGTGCAACGACGTCGACATCGCGCGCTCGGCGCGCTGGATCGAGGACGGCGAGCTTTCCGGGATCGCGCTCCTCGCGCTGCGCGGCGAGCGTGCATGGATCGGCGGCTTCGGCGTCGTCCCGGCCCTCCGCGGGCGCGGCCTTGCGGCGCGGTATCTCGCCGAGACGCTCGACCTCGCCCGCGACGCCGGTGCCCGCACGGTCGAGCTCGAGGTGCTCGCGCAGAACGCCGCCGCGATCGCGGTCTACCGCAAAGGCGGGTTCGAGACGATCGGGGAGCTCGCCGTCTGGTCGCGCGATCCGCTCGCACCCGCTGCACCGCGCGCCGTCGCGCCGCGCTCGTTCAGCGTCGGCGAGGTCGCCTCGGTCGCGCGCGTCCCGTCGACGTGCTGGCAGCGCGAGCCGCGCAGCGTCGCCGCGTGGTCGCCGGCCGAGCTGGTGCTCGCCGGGCCCGCGGCCGAACCGGCGGCGTACGCGTTCGTGGGCCGAACCGGCGCGCGTGCGACCGTCCTGGACGCCGGCGCGCGCGACGCCGCCGCGGCCGAGGTGCTCCTGGTCGAGCTCGACCGCGCCGTCCCCGATCAGCGCCTGATGCTGCCGAACGAGCCGCCCGAGGGTCCGCTCCACGATGCGCTCTTCGCATCGGGTCGGTGGACCCAGCCCGTGCGGCAGCACCGGATGCGCGCCGTGTTGTAGGTAGCGGAACGATCAGAGGGAAGGTCGCTTCGCTCGGTCGCAGAACGCGGTCGTCTCTCTTCTGGAGTGTAGGAGAAACGTATGCCGCCACGCGCCGTGACCGGACATCCTTTCGTTGCACCGCCCGCGCAGGGCGACGGAAAGCCGGCGACCGTCGCGGCCGGCGCAGCGCAGCTCTCCGCCGCGTCGAGCATCGTCGCGCACGACGGGCCGCTCACCGTGAAGGCGTACCGCGGCGACGGCTGCGTGCTCATCGCGATGGACGTGAAGCAGAGCGCGTGCGCGGGCCTCGCGGGGTTCGCCATCGCGCGCTCGACCGACGGCGTGACGTTCACCTACGCGCCGAACCGGCTCAGCTTCAAGCCGGAGAAGGCCGTCACCGCGGCGACCACGACCGAGCAGCGCCGGGCGAGCGCCGAGACGACCGACATCGCGCCGTACCAGAAGTTTCGCTGGGTCGACTATCCGCCGCAGACGGTCGACGGACCGTACACCTACCGCGTTCAGGCGATGTACTTTATCGCCGGCAAGGACCCGGCCCAAGGGACCGGCGCGCTCGAACCCAAGGCGACCGTCACCTTCGCGCTTCCGTTGACCGGCAAGATCTCACCGCAGTTCGACATCGCGTTCACGCGCGGCTACGTCTCGTCGCAGGCGTTCGTCGACCGCTACGGGAGCAACGTGAAGTCGCTGCGCTTCGACGACTCGGTGACCTACGACACGAAGCAGGTCGTCACCGGAACGAGCACGACGCCGCCGACCACGTACAAGGACATGTACCGCTGGCTCGGCGACGGAGCGCGCCAGTTGCTCAGCGACTTCCTCGTGCAGTGCGAGAAGGACGGCGTCGCGACCGGCTCGGGCTACGACGTCTTCGCGTACGATCTCGATGAACCGGACTTCCTGCGTGTCTTGGCGCGCGACGCCGAGCGCGGCTGGCCGATCCGCATGGTGCTCGACGACGCCCCGCTGCACACGAAGAAGGGCGCGCGCGAGATCGAGGCGGCGAAGCTGCTCGACGGCTCGAAGGTCGACGTCGTGCGCGGGCACTTCAAGCGCTTCGCGCACGACAAGTGCGTGATCCAGCGCGACAAGGCGGGCAACGCGGTCCGCGTCCTGACCGGTTCGGCGAACTTCAGCGTGCGCGGGCTGTACGTGCAGTCGAACAGCATGATCGTGATCGACGACCCGGACGTCGCGAAGCTCTACGGGCAGGCGTTCGACCAGGCGTTCACCGCGATGGGGAAGTTCACGAGCGCACCGATCGCCGCGAAGTGGTTCGACTTCACCCAGAAGCCGGGGCTG
>DASWSC010000177.1:0-10461 GCA_036402855.1 Candidatus Elarobacter sp.
GCATGTCGAGCAGCGAGCGCGTCACGCGGTCGAGCGTCTCCCCGTCCGCGTTGCGCGCGAGCTCGAGACGGAGCGCTTCCGCCTGTGCGACGACGCGATCGTCGAACCACGCATAGCGGTCGGGCAGGTTGATCGCGGCGCCGCGACCGGTCTCGTAGAGATGGTCCTCGATCGTCTTCGCGAGCGACGTCGCGGCGGCGGCATACCCGGGCGCCGTCGTGAGCAGCCGCGCGAGCCGCGCGCGATCGGCGAACGACAGCTTCGCGCGCTGCGCGTCGATCTCGCTCAGGAAGGCGGTGCGCCGGTCGCCGGCCGCGGCGAGCGCGTCGAGCGCCTTCAGGCGCAGCTCCGCCTTGCACAGCTCGGTCTTGCACCACTTCTCGTGCGCGCTGGGATCGGCGAGTACGGCCGCGGCGAAGGACCGCGCTCCGCTCAGCAGCGGATCGGCCGCGGCGATCCCGGCGTCGTGCGCGCGCGCCAGGGCGGAGAGCGCGAAGAGCGAGTCCCGCGCATCCGAGCGGTTCGCCAGCCGGTACGCGGCGAATCCGCCGTCCGCGCGCCGCAATCCGTCGAGGATGCCGATCTCGACCAGCGCGCGAGCGCGCGGCTTCGCCGTCTCCCCGCCCGTCCGCTGCGCCAGCAGCACCAAGTCGCTCGCGATCGCGAGCCGCGCCGCGGCCGAGATGGTGAGGCGCTCGTCGCCCTCCAGCGCCTTGTCCGCGGCGACCGCGACCTCGGGGATCAGCGACGAGGCGAGCAAGACGTCGAGGCCGCCGGCGTCGCGCGGCGTCTCCGCGGCGACGTTCAGACCGACGCTCGCGCGACTCTGCGTCGTGCCGGTCTGCACGACCGATTCCAACACGTCGAGGCCGCGCACGGGGAGCGGTATCGCGAAGGCGTCGCCGGTTCCCGCACCGCGCACGCGCACCGTCACCGTCGCATCGCCGGTTCCGGTCGTGACGACCGGGAAGCGATACGCCTTGGTCACCCCTTCGAGCTGCGCGTCGAGCGACGCCGATGGCGCCGGTTTGTCGTTCACCAGGAACGCGAGCGGCCCGGCGAGCGCGGCGTCGACGTGGAGCGTCCCGCTCGCGCCGGTCCCGTTCGTCACGGAGAGCCCGCCCTCGAAACGATCACCCGGTCGCGCGAACTGCGGCATCACCGGGTTGGCGACCAGCGGCTTCGTCGTGCGGAACGTCGTGTCGGCGTTCCCGAAGCGGCCGTCGGCGGTCGCCGTCACCACCATCGCGCGCCAGGTCGTCAGATCGTCCGGCAGCGTGAACGTCGCCACCGCGTCGCCGTTCGCGTCGGTGCGCAGCGCGCCGGCGTAGTACGCGAGCGCCTGGAACTTCCGGCGGACGCGCGGGTCGGTGTCGGCACCCGAGAGCCCGCCGCCGAAGCCCCACCCTTTTTCGACCGGCCGCGCCGGCGTGTTGAGCACCAGCGCGGCGCGGTTGTCGGCGTAGCGCGTCGAGACGGGCTGATCGGCATAGACGGTTTTCACGAGATCGGGCGGGCGGTAGCCCGTGAGGCGCAGCACCGCTTCATTGACGACCATCAGCGTCGCCTCACCGCGCAGCGGGTGCTTCGCCGGATCGGCAAGGTGCACGTGCACGGTCTGGCGCCCGCCGGGCTCGAGGGTGGCCGCGCCGGCGCGGACGCTCGCGACGATGTACTTTCCGTTGAGCGCGACGCTGAACGATGCGAAGCCCGTCCGCGCGAGCGCGTTTCCGCCGTCGGCGGGGTTCTTCTCCGGCGGCGGTCCGCGCCGCACGACGTACGCTTGCACCGCGGCGTTGGGCAGCATCGCCGGCGTGACGGTGAACCGCACCGTCGGCGCCGCGCTGCTCGTCTGCTGGGTCGTCTCCCACAGTACGCCGTGGCGGATCACCGCGACGTGCAGCTCTCCGTGCGGGAACGGCGACTGCACGAGCACGGTCGCGACGTCGCCCGGCTTGTACGCCGTCTTGTCGAGCTTCACGGTGAGCTGGTTCGGATCGCGCGCGTACCATGCGGCCTCGCCGCTCCCGCCCGCGAACACCTCGACGTCCGTCTCCCCGGCGTCGTCCTTCGCGCCCGCGACGTTCGCACGGACGCGGTACGTCCCGGGCTTCGGCGGCGTCAGCGTCACCGCCACCGGCTTCTCTCCGGTCGTCGCCTCGGCGGTTGCGACCGTCGCGTAGGACACCGACTGCACCGGCTGCTCCGCGCCTTCGACGATCTGCGTCGCGGTCGCGTAGTTGGCGCTCTGCAGCTCGAGGTGGACGGTGGTCCCGGACCGCGGCTTCCCCGCCGGATCGGTCGCGAGGACGTTGACGGTGAGCGGCGATCCGGCCGTCCCGACGTCGTCGGCCTTCAGGCCGATCAGCGTATCGGTCGGAAGTGCCGTGAACTGCTTGCTGTCCGAGACCGAGACGTTCGACGCGTCGGTCGTCTCCGCGTCGACCTCGTAGGTCATCGGGTACGGCAGGTCGCTCGCGACGGGGACGCTGACCGCGCTCTTGCCGCTCGGATCGACGGTCACCGTGCTGTCGAGAACGTCCGTCGATGCGTCGGGCGTCTGCTCCGGCCAGAACCACTGCCGGCCGAAGGCGAACCCCTCGCGACCCTTCGGGACGAACGACGCCGGCGAGCGCGTCGCAACGAAGCGCGTCGACGCGCCGTTCAGCGGCGCTCCGAAGAGATACGCGTTGGCCGCGCTCGCGACGACCGCGGCGCCGCGCTGCGCGACCTCCCGGTCGAGCGCGAGATCGACCTTGAAGTTCGGCGGCTTGAACTCGGCGACGCGGAAGCCCCCGGTGATCTCTTCGCCGTTCCCTGCGGTCGCGCGGACCGTGTAGTACCCGAGCGGCGCGTTCTTCGGCAGCACGACCGGTATCGAGAACTCGCCGAACTCGTCGAGCGGCCGGCGTCCAAGATCGCGCTTCTGATCGTTCGGCATCTCGAGCGTGAGCGCGTACGACGGCGCGACGCCGCGCCGCAGGACGCCGTCGACCAGGAACCACCCGACCGCGGTCATCTGCGCCGTTTCGCCGGGCTGGTACAGGTCGCGATCCGAATAGATCGTCCCGCGCGCCATCGGCGTCGCGCCGGACCAGCCGTTGTAGAAGTCGCCCGCGTACGCGCCGCTCGATTCGCCGGTCCGCACATAGGTCCAATCGGCGGCGTTCCGCACGATCGTCACGAACGACGGGGCTTCGTTCTTCCCGTTGTCTTTGGCCGCGCAGCCGGCAAACGTGGCGCGGTCGAAGGCCGCCACCCCGCCCGCCCCGGTCGCCGCGCTCGCGCACGGCGCGGCGGCGCCGTTGGACTGCGCCTCGGCGAGCGACGGATAGACCTGCACCTGCGCGCCGCGTACCGGCGCTCCGTCGGCGATGCGGTTCACCCGCACCACGCCGCCGTCGGGGAACCACTGCGCGAACACGCCGAGGTCGGTGAGCTGCACGACGCCGGCGGCGACGAACGGTTCGTCGGCTTTCGGGATCGGCGCGGTCACGCCGTAGGCGAGCGCGCCGCCCCCGGCGCCGAGCTTCGCGCGCAGCGGCACTTCGACGGTGCGCTCCGTGTTCTTCGGCGCGCTCGCATCCAGGGGCGGCCACGACGCCGCATCGCCGAGGAGTGCGCCTGACTCACCGCCGCTCGGATCGGGATACCGCACGACGTCCTCCGGCGTGAGCGGGCGGAACGCCGCGCGCACGCCGCTCGGCACGTTCACCGCGACGACGTTGAGGCGCACGTCGCGCGAGGCGGGGAACAGGTTCGTCCCGCTCGGCGCCCAGACGTCGGCAGAGAGGTCGCCGGTGCGGAACGTCGCGCTCTGCTGCGTCCCGAGCCGCTGGCCGAACGTATCCTTCAGATCGGCGCCGATCGTGACCGTGTACTCGGTCTGCGGCGCCAGCAGCGCCAAGTTCACCGCGACCTTGCGCGAGTCGAACGTCGCGAACGCGGTGGCACCCTTCGGCGGCGCGGGGCTGAGCGCGAGCGCGCCGAGCGACTTGTCGTCGATCGGCGTGGTGAAACTGAGAGCCGGCTGGCCGGTCGTGAAACGCGCGCGCCCCGGCGCCGAGCCGACGCCGTCGAAGCGCAGCGCGTCGTAGGTATGGAAGCTGCCGCGGAACTCCGACGCGCTGGGGCGGTTGCCGTCGCGCGGGACGACGCCCGGCGCGATCACGACCTCGTACGCCGTCCCCCTCGCGAGCTCGTGCTCCGGGACGAGGAGATAGCGCCAGTTCCGCTGCGAGGGATCGTACTGGCCTTCGGGTGCGGCGGCGGGCGACGGGCTCGGGCTCGCCGTGTCGGCGGGAACGGCGAGCGCGACACCGGGATCGTTGGCGTCGCCGCGGCGCCGCACGCGTGCGTGCGAGGAGAGCGAGTCGCGGTCGAGCGCGACATTGGAGGCGACCTCGATCTTCGGCTTCAGCTCGACCGGGAGCGTCTCGGCATCCTTGTCATTCGGGAGTCCGTCGAGCTCGACCGGATCCGTTTGGAACGTCCATGCGACGTCCTGGTCGAGCGTCCGGCCGCGGCGGTCTTTCAACCCCTTCGCGATCGTGACGCGGACGCGGGTCGCGATCGGCCACGCGGCGTCGGCTTCGAAGCCGATCATGCGCGGCGTCAGGAAACGGAAGCGTCCCGGCAACGCCGGCGCGATCGAGAAATGCTGCAGAATCGCGGACTCGTCGGGCGTCTCCAACCGTTCGAGCGGGATGAGATCGTCGCTGAAGCGGACGCGAATCTGTGCCAGCGTATCCGCGTCGCCGACCGGTGCGACGGCGGCGATCGGCGCCGCCGCCGAGGGCGAAGGGAGCGGCGAGACCTGCGCGAGCGGCGCCGCGTTCCCGGGCGGCTCAGGCTTGCAGCCGGCGACGAGCACGGCGACCGCGGTCGCGGCCAAGAAAAGAACGCGTCGCACGGTGCTCACGGTGTGCCGCTCCTTCGCTCGGCTGGGGCTGGTCCCTTTGCCCGGTTCCTTGCCCGCGCGCCGGAAACGTATTCCGCGTGACGAAGCGTTCCGCACGATGAGACGCATCGCGGCGATCGGAGCAGCGGTCGTGCTCGCGACCCTCGTCTTCCTGCGGGGGCCGATCGGCCCGCGCGCGTTCGACGGCGGCGCGAACGCGCTCACGTTCGAAGACCGCGGCGGCGTCCCGCTCGGCATCGTGCTCGCGCGCGACACCGAGCACGCCGTGCGGGTTCCGATCGCGCGCGTCTCACCGCGCTTTCGCGCCGCGATCGTGGCCGCCGAAGACGCGCGCTTCGCCCGGCACGACGGCGTCGATGCGCCGGCCCTGGCGCGCGCCGCATGGCAGCTCGCCCGCAGCGGCCGCGTCGTCTCGGGAGGATCGACGATCACCATGCAGCTCGCGCGGCTGCGCTGGGATCTGCCGCGCACGCCGCCTGCGAAGCTGGCGGAGATCGTCCTGGCGCGCCGCATCGAGGCGGGGATGACGAAGGACGCGATCCTCGAGGCGTACGTGAACCGGCTGCCGATGGGCGGTGACCTGGTCGGCGTCGAGGCCGGGGCGCGAACGTACTTCGGGACGCCGGCGGCCGACCTCAATCTCGCCCACGCCGCGTTCCTCGCCGCGCTCCCGAACGATCCGGTCCGGCTCGACCCCTACCGGCATCGCGCCGCGCTCGAGGCGCGGCGGCGCGCGGTCCTCGCGCGCATGGTGGCGGTGGGAGCGGCGAGCGCGGAGGAGGCGGCGCGCGCCGCCGCCGAGCGGATCGACGTTCTGCCGCGCAGCGAAGGGATCGGCGCCGCACCGCACCTCCTGTTCCGATTGGCGGGCAGCGTCGCACCGGGCGCGACGCGGGTCCGCACGACGCTCGACGGCGAGCTCCAGGCGTTCGCGGAGAACGCGACGCAGCAAGTCGTCGGCGCGCTCGGCGAGCGCGGCGCTCGCGACGGCGCGGCGATCGTGCTCGACAACCGCGACGGCGCGATCGTCGCGTACGTCGGGTCGGCGAACTATTTTGCGTCGGCCGGCGCGGGAAAGAACGACGGCGTCGTCGCGCTGCGTCAGCCGGGATCGACGCTGAAGCCGTTCCTGTACGAGCTCGCCTTCGAGAAGCGCGCGGTTCGCCCGACGACGATCCTGCCCGACGTGCCGACGACGTACGCGATCCCGGGGATGCGATCGTACAGCCCCGGCGACTACAGCGAACGTTTCGCCGGGCCGGTCCGCGCGCGGATCGCGCTGGCCGACTCGCTGAACGTTCCGGCGGTCCGCGTGCTGAGCGAGGTCGGCGTCCCCGCCTTTCTCGACCGCCTGCACGCGCTCGGCTTCCGGCATCTGACCAAAGACGCCGATCACTACGGGCTCGGGCTGGCGCTCGGCGACGGCGAGGTGAGCCTGGAAGAGCTGGCCGGAGCCTACGCGACCGTCGCGAACGGCGGCCTGCCGGTTCGGGTGCACGCCCTCGCGGACGCTCGCTCCACCGGCGGCGAGCGGATCGGCCCAGCATCGGAATGGTCGCTGGTCACCGACATCCTCGCAGACCCGCACGCGCGAGCCCGCGCGTTCGGCGCGTCGTCGCTGCTCAGCACGTCGTTTCCGAGCGCCGTGAAGACCGGCACGTCATCCGACTTCCGCGATACCTGGACCGTCGGCTTCACCCGCGACTACACCGTCGCGACGTGGGTCGGGAACTTCAGCGGAGCGCCGATGCAGCGCGTCAGCGGCGTCACGGGCGCTGCGCCGCTGTGGAACCGCATCGTCCGCCGTCTCGCGCAGCGCGAGGTGCCCGGTTCGTTTGCGCCGCCGGCCGGCTACGCGCGCCGTCCGATGTGCGCGACGACCGGCGTGCACCCCACGCGCGCGTGCGCAAGCGTCGTGAACGAGTGGCTCGACCGTCGCGATGTGATCGCGTGGAATGCGCCGCCGCGCCCGCTCGACCGCCGCTACGATGCGTGGCTCGCGGCGCAGCCCGCCGCCCCGGGCGACGCGCTGCGGATCGTCGCCCCGCACGACGGCGACGCGTACGTCGCCACGCCGAACGCGCGTATCGCGGTCGTCGCGCGCGGCGCCGAGCACGCGATCTGGACGCTGAACGGCCGTCCCTTGGCGCAGCGCGGTCCCCGCTGGACGCTACCGCTCGCGCGCGGCCGCTGGACGCTGGTCGCGCGCCGCGGCGACCGCACCGACAGCGTCACCTTCACCGCCGGCTACCCGCCGCCGCACCTGCGCCGCGAGGGGTTCACCGTCCGCGGCTGAGGCGGGAGCGCCGACGCGTGAGCGTCCCGCTAGGCGGCGACCGGGCGGCACGACGCGCACGGCTGCAGCCCGTGCCGGTGCGCCTCTTCGAGGCTGTGCAGCGCGACGTAGCCGTCCTGCCCGACGTGCGACACGACGTCGCCGCAGGTCGGGAGGCAGAACGTTCCGTCGTCGCAGCCGATGTAGCGGATGCCGCGGCGCGTGATCGCCTCGACGGCGCCGAGGTCCATCCCCTCGCCTTCGAGCAGCGCCCGCTTCGCCTCCGTTCCGAAGACGTAGCCGCCGGCGGAGTAGTCGGTGCGCACGACGCGGTGACAGGGGATCAGCAGCGGCACGGGATTGCGGCCCAACGCGTTGCCGACGGCGCGCGCGGCGTCCGGCGCGCCGAGCTCGCGCGCGACCCAGGCGTAGGGCCGTGCGTTGCCGCTCGAGATCTCCGCCGCCTTGCGCAGCACCCGCTGCTCGAACTCGGAGCACTCGCTCAGATCGGTCGGAACGTCGACCTGCTCGCCGCGCAGCTTGGCGCGCGCAGCGGTCGATGTCGGATCGTCTTCCACCGCGCGCACCACGCGCCGGCCGAAACGCTCGGCGTACCAGACCTCGAACGCCTCGTCGTCGCCGGCCCGGCGAACCGCAGTCACGCCGCACGCGTTCCACGCCACGTTGACGTCGCCGAGCGGGCTCACCGCCGTCACGTACCGGTCGAGGCCGCAGCCGGCGAACACCTTCGCCGTGAAGCCCGGCGAGATCGCTGAGCCCGCCGCCTCGCGGAACTCCCGCATGTTCGTCTCACTCATCGTTCTTCTCCAACTGCGCGCGTACGGCCATGAGGCCGCGATGTGCGGAGGCTTTGACGGTTCCGACCGGCTGTTCCAGGGTCAGCGCGATCTCGTCGTACGAGAGCTCGTCGACGTACCGCATCACGAACGCCGGCTTGACCGCCGCGGAGAGCGTCGCGATGGCGGCGTCCACGGAGTCCCACGCCTCGCGGCGCAGCACCAGCTCCTCCGGCCCCGCGCCGGCATCGGCGACCGCCGCGCGCGGCTCGCCGTCCTCGTACTCGAGCGAATCGCTCGCCGGCGGCGCATCGCGTACCGCGTTGCGGACGAGGTTGTGCGCGATCGCGTACAGCCACGACCGCAGGCGCAGCGCCGCCCGCCGTTCCGGCGAGTAGGTCTGGAGCGCGCGGTACGCGCGCACGAAGACGTCCTGAGCGACGTCCTCGGCGCGCGCGCCGTCGTGCAGCATCCGTGCCACGAACGCGACGATCCGCACCCGGTACGCGATCACGACGTGCTCGAAGGCGCGGTCGAGATCGTGCGCCAGGGCGCCGGCGAGCATCGACTCGGGCTCCGGCGCGAGCGCCGCCGCCGCGGCGCACATCTTACCACCAACCGGTGCGGGCGGGGCGCTCACGGAGCAGGCGCCGTTCGGTCTCGTCGTTCCACACGGCGAAATCGTTCGAGGCGCGCGGTCCGCCGAGCGCGATGGCCGTGAGCCCGACGAGGACGATCGTCGACATCACGATGATGAGCAGCATGGTTTCCTCCGGCGACTGAATTCGAGTTGCCGGGAGAACACGAGCCCCGCCGTCCGCGTTGCATCACATCCCATCGTACCGCACCGCGGCCGAGCGGGGTTTCAGCGCCCCGAGGAGCTTGCCGCCGCGATGTGATAAGACAAGCGCGATGCAAGCCTCCATGACGACCCGCGCCTTGCTGGCGGCCGCGCTGCTCGCGGCGGCCGGCTGCGGCCACAAGACCGAGACGCAGACCACGACGAGCACCGCCGCGGCGAGCACCGCCCCGGCGGCCGGGACGATCGCGACCCCGTCGAGCGCGATGTCGGCCGGCGGGATGAACGGCACGAGCACGGGCGGAGCGACCAACACCGGCGCCGGACAGCCGCCGGGGTTCGATACCGAGTCCGCGGCGCAGGCGCACTGCCCGAGCGACACCGTGGTGTGGCTGAACACGAAGACGCACGTCTATCACGAGAAGGGGATGCTCTACTACGGCCACACCAAGGCCGGCGCATACGTCTGCCGCAAGGAAGCCGACTCGGCCGGCGACCACGAGACGAAGAACGGCAAGTAGCGCGCGTCCGCGCCTCACGCCGAGACGTCAGGCGGCGCGGTCTTTGTCGTCGGCGGTGATCTCGGCGCTCGATACGGCGGCGACGAACGAGATGCCGCCGACGCAGTTTCCGAGCAGCGTCGGCACGGCGAACGCGACGACGCCGCTCCACGGGACGACGCCGCGCCACGCGCCGTACATCGCGTCGACCGAGCCCGCGATGATGTGCGACAGCTCGGCCGCGCCGACGACGTATGTCAGGATCAAGATCACGAAGAGGCCGAGATTCTCCGCCATCGGCAGGAGCCACACCATCAACGCGATCAGCCAGCCCGCGAAGATCCCTTTGGCGAGGAGCGTCAAGAACGGGTGCAGCGCCGTCGTCCGTGCGATCTCGTCGAACGCCTTCAGCGTCTGGTCCGGGAACGCTCCGCTGAACGCGATCAGCGCCGCGGCGGCGCACGCGGCGATCAGGTTTCCCGTCAGCACGACGGCCCACAGCCGCAGGATGTTGCGGAGGCGCTCCACCGTCGGCTCGTACAACATCGGGAGCAGCGGGGTCAGCGTATTCTCGGTGAAGAGTTGTTGCCTGCCGAGGATGACGATCATGAAGCCCAGCGTATAGCCCATCGACGATACCAGCGGCCGCCACGGGGTGTCGGGGAGATGCGACTGCAGCACGCCCATCGTGATGAGCGAGAACGACATCGATCCGCCCGCCGCGATCGCCGACCAGAACAGCGCGAGCGAGCCGCGCTGCAGTTCTTCCTCGCCCTCCCGGCGGATCGTCTCGTAGATGACGGCCGAACGCGGGCGCTGCCGCTTCTCGACCTCCTCGACCTCTTCTTCCTTGATCGGCGTCCCGGCGCTCATTCCGGCCTTGTACCCTGAAGGCGCAGATCCCGTCGACGGTCAGCGAATCGCGCGCCACCCCGCGGGCTGACGCTGGACGAACGCGCGCCGCACCTCGTCCAGGACGCGGCGCTGGGAAGAGAACTCGAGCAGCCGCTCCGCCTCGGCGAACGTGACCCAGCGGTGCTCGTCGTGGACGTCGTCCTCGAGGATGACCGGGCCGCCCGCGAGGCGGGCGACGAAGAACGGCACGTGCACGATGCGGTCGCGAACGGGATCGTAGAACGCGTCGAGTTCGCCCGCCGTGAACAACGCTG
>DASWSC010000178.1:0-11708 GCA_036402855.1 Candidatus Elarobacter sp.
GTCCGGCCGGCGGAACGGGCCACTCGTCGACGCCGCTCGCGAGCCTGCGCAGCGCGCGCGAGCGATCGCGGTACGCTTCCGTGCCGCGCAGATGAACGAGGCGAACGTTGGCTTGAGCCGCGAGGCGGAGCGCGCCGCTGCCGAAGCGGTCGAGGACGGCATCGATGGCGGCTGCGGCGTCGCCGCTCGCATCGACGTGAGGACGAGTGCGCATCGCCCGCAGCGTAGCGGCCGCGTATTGCCGCCGGAGGACCGGCGTGTTACCGCAAAACGGCGCCTCAAGCCGGTCCGGCGCTCGGCCGACAACCCTAGAACGGGGAGTTCATGGAGGGCCGAGGGTGCTGCTAGGAGTTCTTGCGCTGTGCTTGGGGGGCGGGCTGATCGCCGCGGCCGGGATGCAGGTCTATGCCAACCACCGCCGCTGCGCGGACGCCGCGGCCTGGATCCTGATCTCCAACGTGAACACGTTGCTCCGGCTGGACCTCGACCATCTCACCGGCGACGACGACAACGCCGGGCTGCGTGAGCTGCGGGTCGCGCTCAAGGAGATCGCGGCGAAGCGTCCGCCCGCCGAGCGGAAGCTGTTCGAGCGCCTGAACGCGCTGGTCGGCGTCGCGATCACCTTCGGTGAGAAAGTCCACGACGCGGGCGGCAACGTCGATCTGCGCGCGGTCGCGAACCGGCGCGCGCACCTTCAGAACGCCCTGGCGCTCGGAGACCGCATCGAGGCGGCGCTGGGCGGAATCGCCGAGCTCGCGCGCGACGGCGAGTCGTCGACCGTTCGGGCAGCCGAGACCGGCACGGTGATCCCGGCTTCGGCCGTGCGGACCACGGGCTTCCGTCCCCGAGCCGCAGCCGCGCCTGCGCTCGCGGCGGTCGCGGGCTCGGCGAGCGGCGCAGGCATCTAGCTTCAGCCGAGCGCTACCCACCCGCGCCGATCTTCGGCCGGGTAGGATACCGGCCATGAAGCGCAGCGGCCGGATCGCCTCGTTCGCCCTCGGTGCTGCGGCGGTCGCCGCCGGTGCCGCGCTCGCGTCGCGCCGGTCGCATGTCGTCGACCGGGAGAGCCTGCGCGGGAAGGTCGTCCTGATCTCCGGCGGCTCGCGTGGACTCGGGTACGCGCTCGCCGAGGACTTGGCGCGCGGCGGCGCGCGCGTGACCGTCGCGGGCCGCGACGGCGAGACGCTCGACCGCGCGCGCGCGCGTCTCGCGGCCGAAGGGCTCGACGTGCGGACGGTGCGGTGCGACGTGCGCGACGCAGCGGCGGCGGAAACCTTGATCGCGCACGTCGAGGCGACGAGCGGCCCGGTCGACGTGCTGGTCAACATGGCCGGCGTGATCCAGGTGGGCGCGGTGTGGGATCAGTCGCTCGACGATTTCCACGAGTCGGTCGACACCCACGTCTTCGGTCCGCTGCACACGATGCGCGCCGTGCTCCCCTCGATGCGCGCGCGGCGCGACGGCCGCATCGTGAACGTCTCGTCGATCGGCGGCCTCATCGGCGTGCCGCACCTCGCGCCGTACAGCGCCGGGAAGTTCGGGCTCACCGGGCTCTCGCAAGCCTACGCGGCCGAGCTCGCGCACGACGGGATCACGGTCACGACGGTCTGCCCCGGCTTGATGCGTACCGGCTCGCCCGACCGCGCCATCTTCAAAGGACGTCATCGTGCCGAGTACGCGTGGTTCGCGATCTCCGACGCCAACCCGCTCATCTCGTGCTCGACCCGGCATGCGGTCGTGCGGATCGTGCACGCGATCGCGCGGCGGCAGACGTTCCTCGCGATCACGCCGATCGCACGCGTCGCGCCGGTCGTGAACGCGCTCTTCCCGCGGGCGACGAACCGCGCGCTGGCGCTCGCGGCGCGGCTGCTGCCGCCGCCGGCGGAAGACCAGGTGACGCGCCACCAAGGCGAGGACAGCCACTCGCCGATTGCGCCGAGCCCGCTGACGGCGCTCGATCGTCTGGCGAAAGCGCGGAACAACGAAGGCTGAGCGCTACACGCTGAGATAGCGCTGCTGCAACGCGCGGTCGGCGGCGAGCTCGGCCGGCGCGCCTTTCCACACGGTTCGGCCCTTTTCGATCACGACGGCGCGGTCGGCGAACGCGGCGAGCGCCGCGAGATGCTTGTCGACGACCAGCGTCGACTGGCCGCGCTCGCGCAGACCGCGCAGCACCGACCAGATCTCGTCGCGCACGACCGGCGCGAGCCCTTCGGTCGCTTCGTCGAGTATCAGCAGCTTCGGTCCGAGCATCAACGCGCGGCCGATCGCGAGCATCTGCTGCTCGCCGCCGGAGAGCTGGCTGCCGTACGCGCTCGCGCGGTCAGCAAGGCGCGGGAAGAGCGCGAACACGTCGGGCGTCGTCCAACGCCGGGCGAGGCCGCCGTAGTTGGCGGCGGTCGCCTCCAAGTTCTCGCGCACGGTCAGCGCCGGAAAGATCTCGCGCCCTTCCGGAACCAGGCCGATCCCGCGGCGCGCGATGCGGTACGGCGGGTCGCCCGTCACGTCGTGCCCGGCGACGACGACGCGGCCCGCCGTCGCACGGCACAGCCCGAGGATCGCGCGGATCGTGGTCGTCTTGCCCATCCCGTTGCGGCCGACCAGCGCGACGCTCTCCCCTTCGTCGACGTGGAGCGTCGCCCCGAACAGGACGCGGCTGCGCCCGTAACCGGCTTCCAGCGCGTCGACCTCGAGCAGGCGGCTCACGCGTCGTCGCCGAGGTAGACGCGGCGCACCGTCTCGTCGGCGCGGATCGCGGCGTAACTGCCGGTGGCGACGACGCGTCCGCCGGCGAGGACCGTGACGCGGTCCGCGAGCTGCGCCACCGCGTCCATATCGTGCTCGATCAGCAGCATCGCGACGTTCGCTTTGACGTCGCGCAGCAGCTCGATCATCGCGCGGCTCTCGTCGTGACCGAGCCCGGCCATCGGCTCGTCGAGCAGCAGCACGTCCGGTCGCCGCGCGAGCGCCACGGCGAGCTCGAGCAACCGCTGCTCGCCGTGCGCGAGGTCGGCGGCGCGGACGTTCGCGCGCGCGCCGAGCCCGACGTGCGCGAGCGCGAGGCGCGCGAGCTTGCGCAGCGACGGGTCGCGGAAGGCCGACCGCCAGAACCGCATCGCGGTCGCGTCGCGCGCCTGCACCCCGAGCGCGGCGTTGTCTTCGGCGGTGAAGTCCTCGACCAGCGTGGTGATCTGAAACGAGCGCGCGATGCCGAGCCGGGCGCGCGCGTCGACGGCGAGCCGCGTGACGTCGCGGCCCCGAAAGACGATGCTGCCGCGATCCGGCGCGAGCTCGCCGGCGAGCTGGGCGAGCAGCGTCGTCTTCCCCGCGCCGTTCGGGCCGATCAGGGCATGGCACTCGCCGGTCCGCACCGACAGGTCGACGCCGTCGCTGGCGACCAGGGCGCCGAACGCCTTGCGCAGCCCGTGCGCGGCCAGGATCGCATCCGAGGCGAACGCCGCGCCGTCAGCCATCGAGACGGCCTGCGATCCAGCCGTAGAGCCCCCGCTTCGCGAAGAGGACGACGACCAGCAGTATCGCGCCGAGCGGGAGCATCCAGTGCTCCGTGAAGCCCGAGAGCAGCGACTCGAGCCCGACCAGCGCGGCGGTGCCGAAGAGCGCGCCCGCGAGCGTCCCCATCCCGCCGAGGATCACCATCACCAGCAGCTCGCCGGAGCGCGACCACGACGCCATGTCGGGGCTCACGAAGCGCGCGAACTCCGCGTAGAGCGCGCCGGCGAGTCCGGCGCCGGCGCCCGCGACGACGAACGCGACCAGCTTGTAGCGGAACGTCGGAAAGCCGAGGGCGAGCATGCGGCGCTCGTTGTTCCGCGCGCCGCGCAGCACGATCCCGAAGCGCGACTCGACGAGCTGCGCGGCGAACGCGACGAACCCCACCAACAGCGTGAGGCAGACGTAGTACAAGACGCCGGCGTCGCGGAGATCGACCCCGGGCAGCACGGCTCGCGAGGGGAGCGGCAGGCCGTCGTTCCCGCCCCACGCCTTCACCGCGACCAGCAGGAAGAAGACCATCTGCGCGAACGCGAGCGTGATCATGATGAAGAAGATCCCCGACGTGCGCAGCGAGAGCGCGCCGACGACGAGGGCGAGCAGCGCCGAGACCGCGACCGCGGCGAGCCACGCGAGCGGCGCGCTGTCGATCCCGCTCTGCGCGAGGATCCCGACCGTGTACGCTCCCGCCGCGAAGTAGGCGGCGTGCCCGAAGCTCACCATCCCGCCGTAGCCGACGATGAGGTCGAGGCTCACCGCGGCGAGCGCGAAGATCACGATGCGCGTCGCAGCGTTGACCCAGAACGGCTGGTGGAGCGCGCCGGCGACGGCCGGCAACGCGACGAGCACGATCAGCGTCAGGAGCAGGATCGCGGCGCGGCGGCGCGTGCTAACGAGAGCCGGCAGGGAAAAGCCCTCGCGGTTTCCACACCAGGACGATCGCCATCAGCAGGTAGATCGCGATCGCGGAGAGCCCCCCGCCGAGCGAGTCGGCGAGCTCCGGCCGCGCGACGGGCTTCAGCACGACCGGCAAGTATGCGCGCCCGAGCGTGTCGACGAGGCCGACCAGCAGCGCGCCGACGAACGCGCCACGGATCGACCCCAACCCCCCGACGACGATCGCGACGAAGGTGAGGATCAGGATCTGTTCGCCCATCCCCACCTGGACGGCGATGATCGGCGCGAGCAGCGCGCCGGCGAGCCCCGCCAGGAGCGCGCCCACGCCGAAGACGACGGTGTTGAGGCGCGCGATGTCGACGCCGAGCGCCGCCACCGTCTCACGGTGCGTCGCCCCCGCGCGAATGAGCATCCCGAGGCGCGTTCGGGAGATCAGCAGATAGAGTCCGAGCGCGACGAGCAGCCCGGCGGCGATCAGCACGAGCCGGTACGCCGGATACGCGAAGCCGCCGAGCGGCACGGCGCCGTGCAGCGCCGCCGGCACGTCGACCGGGAGCGGCACCTTGCCCCAGATCATCGAGACGCCGTCGTTCGCGATCAGGATGAGCGCGAACGTCGCGAGCACCTGGTCGAGGTGCTCGCGGCGGTAGAGCCGCCGGATGACGACGACCTCCATGACGATCCCGGCAAGCCCCGCCGCCACGGCCCCCGCCGCGACCGCGGCGACGAACGGCGCACCGCGCCCCGCCGCCGTCGCAGCGACGAACGCCCCGATCATGTAGAGCGAGCCGTGCGCGAGATTGATCACGCCCATGATCCCGAACACGAGCGTCAGACCGGCCGCGATCAGGAAGATCATGGTGCCGAACTGCAGCCCGTTCAGAAGCTGCTCGAACAGCAGCGTCATCAGCCCCGTGTCACGACAATTTGCACTGGCTCGCGTAGACGTCGCCCTGGTCGCGCATGATCTTGCCGACGCCGCGCAGCTTGAGCTGCTTGGTCTTCGGGTCGCGCACGACTTTCATGCTGTACCAGTCCTGGACCGGGTACTGGTTCGGTCCGAACTTGAAGGCGCCGCGCGTCGACTTGAAGTCGGCTCTGCGCAGCGCAGCGCGGAACGCGTCGG
The DNA here is from genome assembly GCA_036402855.1 of Candidatus Elarobacter sp. Taxonomy (GTDB): domain Bacteria; phylum Vulcanimicrobiota; class Vulcanimicrobiia; order Vulcanimicrobiales; family Vulcanimicrobiaceae; genus Vulcanimicrobium. The sequence continues at coordinate 5,534 of DASWSC010000178.1, forward strand.
CCTTCGAGAGATCGCCGTTCACCGCGCGCAAGCCGCTCGCGATGAGCTTCGCGGTGTCGTAGCCCTGGCTGGCGTACGGGGTCGGCTCGCGATGGTATTTCGCGCGGTATGCCGCGACGAACTTCGTGTTCGCGGGATACGGCAGGTCTTCGAGCCAGTGCGCCGTCCCGTAGAGGTCTTCGGCGTCGTTCCCGACCGCGCCGATGACGTGGTTCTCGAGCGAGAACTCCGGCAGCACGACCTTCATGGATTTCTTGAGCCCGGCTTGCGTGAACTGCTTGAGGAAGTTGATCCCGAGGCCGCCGGGGAGGAAATAGAAGATGCCGTCGGCGTTCGCGGCGCGGATCCGCGCGAGCTCGGCGGAGTAGTCGGTTTGGTCGAGCCCGGTGTAGATCTCCTCGGCGATCTGGCCGTGGTACGTGCGCTTGAATCCTGCGATCGCGTCTTTCCCGGTCGTGTAGTTCGGCGCGACCAGAACCATCTTCTTGATCCCGAGGTACTGCGCGTACTGGCCGGTCGCTTCGTGCGGCGTGTCGTTCTGCCAGGAGACGACGAAGAAGTTCTTGTTGCAGCCGCGTCCCGCGAGCTGCGAGGGCCCCGAGTTCGGGCTGACGTAGAACGCGCCCGCCTCGACGACGCTGGGGACGACTTGCAGCGCGACGTTCGAGTAGATGATCCCGGTGAAGAGCTGGATCTTCTCCTGGAGCAGGAACTTGTCGGCGATCTGCTTCCCGGAGGCCGGCTTCAGCCCGTCGTCTTCGATCACGATCTGCACCGGGACGCCGCCCAGGCGGCCGTGCTCCTCGTCGACCGCGAGCTGGAAGCCGTCGCGCATGTCCTCGCCGAGATAGCCGCCCGGGGTCGAGAGCGTGGTGATCATCCCGATCTTGACGGTGGGCGGATCGGCGGCGCCGGCGACGGCGGTGCCGAGCGACAGGATGAGAAGCGCCGCGAGCGGCGCGCGGACGTACGCGAACATTCGGCGTCCTTTCACGAACGGGACGCCTCGGGCGGTCCGAGGCGTTGACACGGATTTAGTTTAGGCGTAAATTATCGAAGCCGCAAGTATTCGGCGCAGGGAGCACTCGAGTGCGAATCGTCTGTATCGGCGGCGGGCCTGCCGGTCTGTTCTTCTCGATCGTCATGAAGTCCGCGCGCCCCGACGCCGAGATCGTCGTCTTCGAGCGCAACCGCCCCGGCGATACGTTCGGATGGGGCGTCGTCTTCTCCGATCAGACGCTGGGGAACATCGCGGCGGCCGATTCGCCGACGTACGAGCGGATCGTGCAGAGCTTCGTCCATTGGGACGACATCGACGTGCACTATCGCGGGCGTACCATTCGTGCCGGCGGTCAAGGCTTCGCCGGGATCGCGCGCAAGCTACTGCTGCGCATCCTGCAAGAGCGCGCGGTCTCGCTCGGGGTCGAGCTGCGGTTCGAGGTCGAGGCCGACGGCGACGACCACGCGGACGCCGACGTGCTGCTGATCGCCGACGGCGCGAACAGCGCGACGCGCCGCAAGCACGCCGCGGCGTTCGGCACGACGCTGGAGCCGCGCCGCAACCGGTACATCTGGCTCGGAACGCACCAGCGCTTCGACGCCTTCACCTTCGCGTTCGAGGAGACTGCGCACGGCTGGTTCCAGGTCCACGCGTACCAGTTCGACGCCGCGCTGGGCACCGTGATCGTCGAGTGCCGCGAGGAGACCTGGCGGGCCGCCGGGCTCGACGTCGCGACCCCCGACGAGTCGATCGCGTTCTGCGAGCGGTTGTTCGCTCCGTATCTCGGCGGGCACCGCCTGATGAGCAACGCCAAGCATCTGGCGAACCCGTGGATCAGCTTCGTGCAGGTCAGCAACGCGCGCTGGTTCGACGGCAACACGGTGCTGATCGGGGACGCGGCGCACACCGCGCACTTCTCGATCGGGTCGGGGACGAAGCTCGCCCTCGAGGACGCGATCGCGCTCGCCCGAGCGCTCGCGCGGAACCCGGAGCGGACGCGCGCCTTCGAGGAGTACGAGGCGGAGCGCCGCATCGAGGTGCTGCGGCTGCAGAACGCCGCGCGCAACAGCACTGAGTGGTTCGAGAACGTTGCGCGGTACGCGAACCTGGAGCCCGAGCAGTTCGCGTACAGCCTGCTGACGCGCAGCCAGCGCCTCACGCACGACAACCTGCGGCTGCGTGACCAAGAGTACATCGCGAAGGTGGAGGCCTGGCTCGCGCAGCGCGCCGGCGGAGGCGCGCCGGTCCCGCCGATGTTCACGCCGTTCCGCCTGCGCGAGCTGGAGCTCCCGAACCGCGTCGTCGTCTCGCCGATGGCGATGTACAGTTGCGTCGACGGGCTGCCGAACGATTTCTACCTCGTCCACCTCGGCGCCCGCGCCCAGGGCGGCGCGGGCCTGGTCTTCACCGAGATGACCTGCGTCGCGCCGGACGCGCGCATCTCGCCCGGCTGCGCCGGGATGTACCGCGATGAGCACGTCGCGGCGTGGACGCGGATCGTCGAGTTCGTCCACACCTACAGCCGCGCAAAGATCGGCCTGCAGCTCGGCCACGCCGGCCCCAAGGGGTCGACGCAGCGCGGCTGGGAGGAGGCCGACGAGCCGCTCCCCGACGGCAACTGGCCCGTGATCGGACCCTCGCCGGTGCCGTTCGGCGAGCGGCATCAGGTCCCGCGCGCGATGACGCGCGACGACATGCTGCGCGTGAACGACGAGTTCGTGCGCGCCGCCGGGATGGCGCTGCGGTGCGGTTTCGACATGCTCGAGCTGCACTGCGCGCACGGGTACCTGCTCTCCAGCTTCATCACGCCGCTCACGAACCGGCGGACCGACGAGTACGGCGGATCGCTCGCAAACCGGCTGCGCTTTCCGCTCGAGGTCTTCGCCGCCATCCGCGCGGTCTGGCCGGCGTACAAGCCGATCTCCGTTCGCATCTCGGCGACCGACTGGGTCGAGGGCGGCGTGACCCCCGACGACGCGGTCGAGATCGCGCGCGCCTTCGACGCGGCGGGCGCCGATCTCATCGACGTCTCGGCCGGACAGACGTCGCGGCTCGCGCAGCCCGTCTACGGCCGGATGTTCCAGACGCCGTTCTCCGACAAGATCCGCAACGAGCTGCGGATCGCGACGATGGCGGTCGGCAACATCACCGACGCGGATCAGGTGAACAGCATCGTCGCGGCCGGCCGCGCCGATCTGGTCGCGCTGGCGCGGCCGCATCTCGCCGACCCGTACTTCACGCTGCACGCCGCCGCGCAGCTCGGCTACGAGGCGCAGCACTGGCCCGAGCAGTACTGGCCCGGGCGCGACCAGCATCTGCGCACCGTGCGGCGCGCGGCGCAACTCGCGGCCGAGGCCGCCTCGGAGGTGACGAAGTGAGCGGCGTTCTGAACGGCAAGCACGCGCTGGTGACGGGAGGCGGGCGCGGGATCGGCGCGGCGATCGCCGTCGCGCTGGCCGGCGAAGGCGCGCGGATCACGCTGCTCGGCCGCGACCGTACCGTGCTCGAACGGCAGGCAGAACGTCTGCCCGATTCCGCCGATGCGTGCGCCGTCGTCGCGGACGTCGCCGTCCCCGACTCGGTCGCGGCGGCGTTCGCTGAGGCCCGCACGCGCCACGGCGAGATCGAGATCCTGGTGAACAACGCGGGGATCGCGACCAGCGCACCGTTCACGAAGCTCGACGAAGCGGCGTGGAGCGCGGTGCTCGGCGTGAACCTGACCGGGACCTACCGCTGCACGCGCGAGGTCGTGCCGGCGATGATCGCGGCCGGCGCGGGCCGGATCGTCAACGTCGCAAGCACCGCGGGCCTCGTCGGTGGAAAGTACATCTCGGCGTACGTCGCCTCGAAGCACGGCGTCGTCGGCCTAACGCGCGCGCTCGCGGCCGAGCTCGCCGCGAAGGGGATCACCGTGAACGCCGTGTGTCCCGGATTCACGGAGTCGGAGATGCTCGACCGCGCGGTGTCGGGGATCGCCGCGACCACCGGGCGGAGCGCCGAGGGCGCGGCCTCCGCGCTGCTCGCGAACAACCCGCTCGGCCGGTTCGTCCGGCCCGACGAGGTCGCCGCCGCGGTGCTCTGGCTCTGCCGGCCGGAGGCGGCCGCGGTGACGGGACAGGTCATCGTGATCGACGGCGGCGAGGTGCAGCACTGATGCTCGATCCGGTCGACGTCGAGTCGCGCCTCACGCACGACGATCATCTCTCGGTTCGCGTCTGGCTGCGGCTGCTCTCGTGCACCAACCTGGTCGAAACGCGCGTCGCGGCGCGCCTGCGCGACGACTTCGAGACGACCTTGCCGCGGTTCGACTTCCTCTCGCAGCTCGAGCGCCACCCGGCGGGATTGCGGATGACCGAGATCTCGAAGCGGATGATGGTGACCGGCGGCAACGTGACGCGCATCGCCGACCAGCTTCTGACCGAAGGGTTGATCACGCGGAGCGTCGCGCCCGGCGACCGGCGCGCCTCGATCGTGAAGCTCAGCGCCGCCGGCCGGCGCGCCTTCGCCGAGATGGCGCGCCGGCACGAAGACTGGATCGTCGCGATGTTCGCCGCGCTGGCCGAAGCCGAGCGGACGCAGCTCTATGCGCTCCTCGCGAAGCTGAAGCGCCACCTCAACGCCGCCGAAAGCGACGGGAAGAACCGATGAACCGAGATCGCAGCTTCGCGGGATACGAGGCGCGCCATTTCCGCTGGGAGCTCGACGGCGCCGTCGCTACCATCACGCTGAACCGCCCGGAGCGGAAGAACCCGCTCACCTTCGCGTCGTACGCCGAGCTGCGCGATCTCTTCCGCGGACTGGCGTACGCGAGCGACGTCGACGCGCTGGTGATCGCCGGCGCGGGCGGAAACTTCTGCTCGGGCGGGGACGTGCACGAGATCATCGCCCCGCTCACGCGGATGGGGATGCCCGAGCTGCTGGCGTTCACGCGCATGACCGGCGACGTCGTCAAGGCGATGCGCGCCTGCCCGCAGCCGATCGTCGCGGCGGTCGACGGCGTCTGCGCGGGCGCGGGCGCGATGCTCGCGCTCGGGTCGGACCTGCGCTACGGAACGCCGGACGCGCGCGTGGCGTTCCTGTTCACGCGCGTCGGGCTCGCGGGGGCCGACATGGGCGCCTGCGCGCTGCTCCCCCGCGTCGTCGGTCACGGCCGCGCCTCGGAGCTGCTGTACAGCGGCCGCGTGCTGCCCGCCGACGAAGCGCTCGCGTGGGGGTTCTTCAACCGGCTGTGCCCGCCGGAGGTGCTGCTCGCCGACGCGCAGGCGTTCGCGCGCGCGCTCGCGTCAGGCCCGACGTTCGGTCACGCGATGACGAAGAAGATGCTCCATCAGGAATGGGCGATGGGCCTCGACGAGGCGATCGAGGCGGAGGCCGAGGCCCAGGCGATCTGCATGCAGACGCGCGACTTCCGGCGCGCGTACGAAGCGTTCGCCGAGAAGCGCAACCCGGTGTTCGAAGGCGACTGATGAGCGACGTCACGTACCTCTCCTGGCCGTTCTTCGACGACGACCACCGCAGCCTCGCCTCGCTGCTCGACCGCTGGGCCGCTGAACACGTCGGTGAGGACGAATACGAGGACGTCGATGCGGCGTGCCGCGAGCTGGTCGCGGCGCTCGGCCGCGGCGGGTGGCTGCGCTACGCGGTGCCGGGCCGCTTCGGCGGTGCCTTCGAGGAGGTCGACTCGCGCGCCGTCTGCATCGTGCGCGAGACGCTCGCGCGGCACAACGCGCTCGCCGACTTCGCGTTCGCGATGCAGGGCCTCGGCAGCGCGCCGATCGTGCTCGGCGGCGAACCCGCGGTGCAGGCCCGGTATCTGCCGCGCGTCTGCGACGGCACGGCGATCGCCGCGTTCGCGCTCTCCGAAGCGGAGGCGGGCTCCGATGCCGCGGCGCTCGCGACGACGGCGCGGCGCGAGGGCGACGAGTTCGTGCTCGACGGCGAGAAGACGTGGATCTCGAACGGCGGGATCGCGGGCGTCTACGTCGTGTTCGCGCGCACCGAGGTGGGTGCGGGGAGCCGCGGGCTGAGCGCGTTCGTCGTCGATGCTGCGACGCCGGGGCTCGAGATCGGCGAGCGGATCGAGCTGATCGCACCGCACCCGCTCGCGACGCTCCGGCTGCGCGCCTGCCGCATCCCGGCGGAGAACCGGCTGGGCGCGGAAGGCGAAGGGTTCAA
>DASWSC010000179.1:0-6922 GCA_036402855.1 Candidatus Elarobacter sp.
GCGAGAAGGGAACCAACCGCACGAATTTCCTGCGCGGGAACGTCGACAAGTACCGCTGGGTCGACGTCGGCTCGTCGTTTCTCCCCAGCGAGATCGTCGCGGCGTTCCTGTGGGGCCAGCTCGGCCACGCGTACGATCTGCTGCTGCGCCGGCTCGAGCTGTGGGACGGCTACCACCAGCGCTTCGCCGCGCTCGAGGCGGCGGGGTTCGTCCGGCGCCCGATCGTCCCCGAGCACGTCACGCACAACGCCCACATGTACTACCTGCTGCTCGCCGACGCGGCGGCTCGCCCCGCGGTCCTGGCGCGCTTGCGCGACACGGGCGTGTACGCGCTGTTCCACTACGTTCCGCTGCACTCCGCACCCGCGGGCGAACGCTTCGGCCGCACGCACGGAGCATCGCTCCCGGTGACCGACGACGTCAGCGCGCGGCTGATCCGGCTTCCGATGCACTACGGCCTCGACGAGAGCGACCTCGACGCCGTCGCGGCCGCGGTCACCGAAGCCGTCGGCTCGGCCGCGATCGTCTGAGATCGGCCCCGGTTCCACGGCTTCCGTGACGCCGCTCGAACGACGGTATCTGGCGGCGCCGCACGTCGTCGTCGCGGCGCCGGACCGATTCGCCGCCGTGATCCCCGCGCTGATCGAGCGCCGCCGGGCCGGCGAACGGGTCGATCTCGCGGTCGCCGTCGAGGAGCCGCGGCTCGGGCTCCTTCGCACCGTCGCGCGCCAGTTGATCGAGGCGCCCTCGCCGGACGAGCGCGCGGCGCGGCTCGACATGCTCGCGCAGGGGAAGCTGACCATCAGCGGCGGGCCGCAAGACGCGGCCGAGAAGAACTGGTACGGCGACGCGTACACGATCCCGTTTCAGCACGCGAGCGCGATCGCCGACCGCGTCGTCTTCCGCTCGTCGGCCGAGCGCGAGCGCGCGCGACGGCTCTTCGGCGAGTATCCGGGGCGTTCGCTGGTCTCGGTGCCGCCCGACGATCGCGTCCCGGCACCGCCGCTCTCGGCGTCGGCACGCGGCGACCACGTCGCGATCTGGGCCGAGGGCGTCCCGGCCGATCTGGTCGACGTCGCGCGGGTGATGCTGTGGGACGTGCGCACGCCGCTGCGCGTCCTCGACGCCGCGACACCGGATGCCCGGAACCTCATCGCATCGGCGCGCGCGATCGTCGCGCTCGACCCCGACGACCCCGCCGCGGCGTTGGCGCTGGCGCGCTTCGGCGTCCCGCTCTGCGCCCCGTGGACGTCCGGCGCGCACGAGTACCTCGACGGCGCGCAGGGCTACGAGCCATGGGCCCGGACGACGCTCGCCGACGCGCTTCTGCGAGCGCTCGGCGCCGCGCCGCCGGCGATCGTGCGCGATGCGCACGCCGTCGCGCCCGCGCCGCCGGCCGTGTTCGTGCGCGAGCGCGCGCCGCTGGTCTCCGTCGTCATGGCGACGTGGAACCGGCCGCACGTCCTGCGCGAGGGGCTCCGGTACGTGAGCGCGCAGACGTACCCGAACGTCGAGACCATCGTGGTCAACAACGCGGGCACGCCGGTCGGCGACGTCGTCGCCGCGTTCCCCGGCGCGGTGCTGATCGACCGCGATGTGAACAGCGGCAACCCGACGGTGCCGCGCAACGACGGGCTCGCGCGCTCGCGCGGTGCGTTCGTCACCTTCCTGGACGATGACGACGTCTTCTTCCCGGACCACGTCGCCGCCAACGTCGAAGCGCTCGAGCGCACGGGAGGCGCGTGCGCGAAGAGCGACTTCATCGTGCGCATCGTCGAGCGCGACGCGACCGGTGCCGAGACCGAGGCCGGCTGGGACGTCGAGCGCAATCCGGGCCTCACCGCCGGCGAGCTGCTCGTGGTGAACCGCATCGGCTACATGACGGTCTTCGCGCGCCGTTCAGCGATCGAGGCGGTCGGTCCGTTCAAGGTCGACGCCGGGCTCGACGAGCTCGACATGTGGGTCCGCCTGGCGTCCCGTTACGACATCGTCCACCTCGACCGCCCGACGACCGCCTACACGATCCGCGTGAACTGGGAAGGGACGGCGACCGCCGCGATCCACCACACGTTCGGCGACGCGTATGCGGAGTTCTACCGCGTCCACCCGGCCGACGGGCTGCCGCACGTGATGGCGAGCCGTCACACGTACCTCGCGCACCTCGCCGCGCAAGCGGCGCCGCGGCCGCGCCTGCCGCGCTACCCGATCGCCCGCTGAACCTCGGAGCGCCGGCTACGCGACCGGGTCGGGCGGACCGAACGCCGTGTGCGCGAGCGAGGGGTTCGCTTCGAGCCGGTCGGCGAGCGCCTCGAACCGCGCGGCGGTGTCGTGGCGGCCCTGCAGCAGCGACGGCCAGCGTGCGTAGGTCGCGGCGTGCTTCTGCGCGACGTGCCGGTGCGCCGCGGCGAACGCGCGCTGCTTGCGGAACGTCATGTTCTCGGTCGCCGGGTCGCGGCGCCAGGAGTACTCGACCGTGACGCGGTCGACGTGGACGAAGTCGATCTCGCGCGTCATGCGCAGCCACATCTCCCAGTCGTCGGCGGCGCCCATCGCCTCGTCGAACAGCCCGAAGCGGTCGAAGAGGTCGCGGCGGTGGACGTAGCTGTGGACCGTCGCGAGGTTGTCGTACAGGTAGGCGTCCTTCTCGAAGTCGCGGACGGTGAAGATCGCGTACTCGCGCGGGATCAGCGCGTCGCCCGCGACGTCGGAATACTCCGCGACGCAGTTGCCGTACGCGACGGCGGCGCCGGTTCGCTCGAGCGCGTCGATCAGGCGCGCGGCGTGGTCGGGATACCACAGGTCGTCGTCGTCGAGATAGCCGACGTACGTCCCCTGTGCAGCGCGCACGCCGTCGTTCACCGCGGCGACCAGCCCGCCGTTGCGCTCGCGCGGCACGTAGCGGATCGCGAGCCGGCCGTCGTAGCGGGCGAGGAGCGCGGAGACGTCCGGGCCGGCGTCGTTCACGACGACGGCTTCGATGTCGCGATACGTCTGCGCGGCGATGCTGTCGAGCGCGCGCGCGAGCAGCCTCGGCCGATCGTAGGTGCGCACGATCGCCGAGAGCAGCGGCCCGTTCGCACGCGACGTGCGCTCGCGGGCCAGCACTCCGTCGAGGCGGGGTGACGCGCCGAACGCCGGAAGGTGCTCGGTGAGCGCGGCATCGAGCGCGCGAAACAGCGTCTTCGCGCGCAGCGGGTCGTATCCGAACGCGATCCCGAGCGAGGGCGCACCCGACGACCACGGCGCGACGCTCCGAATGCCGCGCGCGTGCAGCGCGAGCACGTCGTCGATGCCGGACCAGGCCGGTGCGACGGCGACCGCCGCGTCTTCGGGGACCGGTTCGGCGGCGTTCTCGCGCGAGATCACGCTCCAGGGGAAGTCGCGGTTCGCGAAGAGCACGTCGAACTGTCGCAGCGCGCCGCGTTCCGCGTGCGGAGCGTAGACCAGCACGCGCCGCCCGCGCGGCAACGGCATCGCGAGCGGCTGCGTTTCGACGATCGGCACCGGCCGGTTCGGCGGCCGGCCCGTCGCGGCGTCGAGACGGCGCGCGTGCTCGGGGGAGTCGACCAGGACGACGTCCGCCAGCCGCAGCGCCGCATAGAGCGCGCGGCGGACGGGCGGGTCGAGGATCGCGTACTGCGCGAGCGGCTGTCCGTTCACCCCGATCGTCTCACGCGCGAAACCGTCCGCAACGGCCGCGCGCTGCTCGTCGGCGGCGTCGGCGAACTGCCCATAGACCTGCGCGACGAGCGGCTCGCGCCCGTCGGGCAGCGCGACGTACAGCGCGACGAGCTCGCCGCGACGGCGTCCGGCAATGAGCCGCGCGATCGCGTTCCCGAGACCCGCCAGATCGGTCGCGACGACCGCGTCGCCGCCGAGGCGGCCGGAGAGCGCGCGCAACCGTTCGAACGCCGGCGCGAGCGCCGCGTCCTCCCAGAAGCACGCGACGGTCACGCCACGCGTTCCGGGGCCAGGTACGCGCTCGCCAGGCACGCGCGCAGCACGTCGATGCGGCAGCGCGCGCGCGTGTGCTCGGCGAGGGCCGCCGCATGCGCGGCGCCGCCGTTCCAGGCATCGGTGAGCGCCGCCGCGACGGCGTCCTCATCGGCCGGGTCGACGGCCCAGACCCCGCGCGAGCCCAGCACGTCGCGCACGTTCGAGCGGTTGGAGCCGACGACCGGAATCCCGTGCACGGCGTACGCGGCGAGCGCCGACAGATCGGTCCCGGTCCACGAGATGTCGGCGACGACGCGCGCCCCGCAGCCGGGATCGCCCGGCGCGAGCGACGACCGGGCGTCGAGATACGAGATCGCGCGCGCGGCGTACGCGCCGTCGAGCACGCTGCTCGCGAACCGCACCGGGAAGCCGGCCCGGGCCGCGGCGCGCGCGAGCGTCGCCGAGGCGTGCAGCGCGCCGAGCGGCGCGACGGCGAGGACGTACGGTTCCGCGGCCGGATCGGGCGCCGCGACGTCGGGCGGGGACGGGACGTACGCCACGAACGCGCGGTCGCCGCACAGCGCGCGGACGCGCTGCGCTTCGGCGGGCGACGAGACGAAGACCGCGTCGGCGATGGCGAGCGCGCGGCGCTGCGCGTCGCGGTACCCTGGGCGCGGCTCCCACGGCTTGTTCGGCAGGACGCCTTCTTCGAGCGAGACTTTGCGCTCGACGACCAAACGCGCGATGCGCGCGAGCATCGCCTCGTCGCCGCCGGCGAGCACGAGCGCGCGCGCGTGCGTGCGCGCGCCCCAGACCCCGCCCGTGCACGGATCGTCGAACAGCGGCGTCAGCAGCGTCCGTATGCCCCGCGCGCTCGCCGCGCTGAACAGTTCGAGGACGGCGTGCGGATCGTCGATGCCGGCCGCGTGCACGAAGGCATACCGCTCCAAGGGTCGCCCGTCGAACCCGGCGACGTCGACGGCGAGATCCTCGCCCCCGAGCGCCTCCGCGAGCGCGATCGCGCAACGGTACGCGGCGTTGCCGCCCGCAAGCGCCTCGTCCGAGACGGCAACGTAGCAGCGCAGGCCGGCGTCCGGATCGCCGAACGTCACCGCGGGCGCCGGAGGCGTCGAGGGAACCGGACCGGCGAAGCATGTTTCGACGTACGCGTGATCGTCGACGCTGCGCCCGCGCGCACGCGCAACCGCGGCATACGGGGCGGCGCCGAGCGCACCCGCTTCACGGCGCGCGCCGACGGCGGCTTCGGCCACGCCGGGGACGAGCTGCAGCGTCTCGCCGGGGTCGACCGCTTCGGCGAAGAGCGCGCAGAGCGCGGGTCGGATCGACTCGCAACCTTCGCCGAGCCGGTCCGCCGCCGCGAGTGCCTCGTTCGGTCCGACGAACGGCGAGCGGTCCCGGTGCGCGAGCGCGTGCAGATCGAGCGCGATCCCCGCCACGACGGCGATCTCGCTTCCGCAGGCGAACGTGAGGTCGAGCAGATGCGCCGGGCCGTCGATCGTGCAGACCGGCTCGATGCGAAACGCGGCGACGCGTGCCGCGGGCCCGAGCGCGGTCAGATTTTCGCACAGCGCGCCCGGGAAACGCGCGTGGAAGCGCGGCCTCACGCCGGCTCCGGGAGCGGGATGAAGTGGCGGTCCGGATCGAAGCCCGGCCGCGCCAAACTGCGGATGTCGTACTCGGTCGAGAGCGGTGCGGGCGGCATCCCCCATTTGCGGCAGAACGCATCCCAGTTCTGCTGCATGTGCGCCCGGTAGTCGAGCGCGTTCGCCTTGAAGCTGACGCTGCCGAAATGGTGGATGAAGACGTCGTCGCAGACGAAGATTCCCCAGCCCGCGCCGCGCAGGCGCACGCAGAGATCGTCGTCCTCGTAGTTGCCCAAGCCGTAGAGCGGATCGAACCCGCCGACGTCGTCGATCGCCGCACGGTCCAGGCACAGGCAGAATCCGACGACGCGCTGCGCGAGGGAGCCCTGCCCGCGGTGCGTGCGCCGGCGATCTGCCGCGAAACGGTGCATCGCGGCGAGGTCGGCGTACTGTCCCGCGACGAGCTGCTCGCTGGCGACCCGGTTGCTGCGCGGCGCGCTGCACCCGACCGTGCGGCGGAGCTCGAGCGCGCCGACCAGGTCTTCGAGCCACCCGTCGGTGACGACGACGTCGTTGTTCAGGATCACGACCACGTCGCCGCGCGCGTGGGCGATCCCGACGTTCATCCCTTGCCCGAAGCCGAGGTTCCGGCCGTTCTTCACGACGCGCACGCCGTGGTCCCGCTCGAGCTCGTCGAGGACGGCGAGCGCCGGCGGCTCGGACCCGTTGTCGACGATCACGATCTCGTGCGGGTACCGCGTATGGGTGCGAATCGACTCGACCGCGATCTTCGTGTACTCCGGCGCATTCCAGGACAGCATCACGATGCTCGCGATCCCGCGAAACCGCGGCGCTGCGGCCGTTGCCGCCGGCGCTGCAGCAGCCGGCGCGCAGCCGTACCGGGCCGTGAAAGCGACGTCCTCGGCGGGCGGCGGCAGCGTGCACAGCCGCTCGGCAGGGAGGCGCGCGACGCCGAGCCCGCGCGCCGCCATGCGCCGTGCCAGGTCGGCGAGCGCGCCGTGCACGGTTTCGAAGGCGCCGAGCCGCTCGGCGAGCGGGATGCGGTTGCATGCGATCAGCGTCGCGCGCGCGTCACAGCCCGAGGATGCGAACGTCGCGAACGCCGCGAGCGGATCGCGTTCCAGCGCCGCGGCGAGCGCGTCGAGCCAGCCCTCGCGCAACAGCGTGCGTGCGTCGACGAACGCCGCGTAGCGGTCGCCACGCAGCCGCAGCGCGCGGTCCGCCGTCTCGATCGCCGAGGCGCCCTCGGCATACAGGATCTCCGCCGGTCCGAGCGCGCTCGCCTGCAGTGAGCGCTCGAACTCGTCGCGCCGCGCCGGCGTCCCCGCGACGACGACCGTGACCGGCGGAAGCGACTCGAC
>DASWSC010000180.1:0-14888 GCA_036402855.1 Candidatus Elarobacter sp.
ATGCCCGTTGCGAGCTGCGAGCGATCGCGCTCGCGGGGAACGGCGCGCGCTTGAGCGGCCTGGCCGCAGCCCTCGAACGCGCCGTCGCGATCCCGGTCGCGCTGGCGTCGCTCCCGGCGGAGACGACCCGCGTCCTTCCGCCGGACGTCGTCCGCGCGGGCTCGCCCGACTGGGGACTCGCGTACGGTCTGGCGCTGTGGGAGAGCGCGGCGTGACGCGCACCGACTACGCACAGAGCTGGACCGAGCGACACGCCGGGATCGCCGTCCCGCGCGCCGTCCCGCGAGGCCTTCGCGCCCCGGCGGCCGTCGCCGTGTGCGCCTGCGCCTTCGTCGCGGTGCTCGGCGCGGTCGAGCACGAGCGCTTCGCCGCCGCGGCGGCCGACGGCGCCGCGGCGGAGCGCCGGCTTCTCGCGGTGCAGTCCGAAGCGGGTCGCGTGGCGGCGGTCGAGCGCGACGTCGAGCGACTGCGCGCAGCGGTCGCGCGACTTCGCGCGATCCGCGGCTCCGGCGGCGAGCGTGCCGCGGAGATCGCCGCGCTCGGCGATCGGCTTCCGCCCGGCGTGTGGGTGCGCTCGCTCAGGATCGAGCCCGCCTCGCTCGCCCTCGAAGGATACGCCACGCGGCTCGATACGCTCGGCGCGACGATGGTGGGTCTCGGCGCGCTTCCCGGCTACCGCGGCGCGCGGCTCATCTCGGCGCGCGCCGATGCCGCGCGGGGCGGCGTCGCGTACGCGATGGCGTTGGAGCGGGTCCGCTGAACGGCGCGCGCGCGCTGCGGTTCGGCGCCGTTGCCATCGTCCTCGCGGGATACGTCGTCGTCGTTCGCGGCGGCGAAGCGCGCGTCGCGCGCCAAGCCGAAGCGACTGCGGCGTTCACCGCCCGTGCCGAGGCCGCGGAACGCGCGATCGCATCCGCCGCGGCGCTGGAAGCCGAGCGGGCGCGCCTCCGGCGGCTCGCCGGCGAAGGAGGCCCAGCCGGCGGTCGAGGCACGCCGGTGGGACGATTCTTGCGTGAAGCCGCCGCCGCGGCATCGTCGTCCCACGCCGCCGTCACCGCGGTCGTCGCGGCCGGCGACCCGCGCGCGAACGGTGAACAGCTCGACCTGACGCTGGAGGGCCGCTACGCCGACGTCCTCTCCGCGGTGCGAGCGCTGTCGCGCACGCCGGTCCCGGCGACGGTCGCGATCGCGTCGTTCGAGCGAAAGTCCTCGGCGAACGGCTCCGTCACCGTCAGCGCCTCGGTGCGCGCCCTTCTTCCGATCCGCTCGCCGGCACCGGAGCGCCACGATGATCGTCCTCCATCCCTTTAGCCGAGCGGCGCTTGCCGCCGCGGCGTTCCTCTGCTTCGGCGGAGCCTTCGTGACGACGCCGATCGCGGCGCGCGGCGCCGCCTCGGCCCTCTCGCCGGCGCGCACGCCTTCGCCGCGCGACGAGCCGCCGCCGATCGCGGGCGTCACCCCGAAGCGCGATCCGTTCGCCGGCGAGCCGCCCGCGACTCCGCGCGCCGCGCAGCCGGTCGCGCCGGCCTCATCGCTGCGGTCCTTCGCGCTCGCCGTTCCGCCGGGCGTGACCGCGCTTCCCCCGAACGCCGGTGCCGGCTCGATGCCCTCGCCGTTCGGGGCGCCGGCGGTACGCGCGGCGCGCGTGACCGCCGTCGTCGGCGGAACGCATCCGTATGCGCTCCTCGACGACGCCGGGGCGATCAGGATCGTGACGACCGGCGACCGCATCGACGGTGACACGATCGTCGCGATCGATGCCGATCGCATTCGCCTTGCGCACGGCGCCGCGCTCGTGCTGACGCCTTCTTCCATGCCGTCGCCGGGAGGCCGCTGAGATGATCCGATCGCTGTCCGCGCTGCTGGTCCTTCTCTTGATGCTCACCGGCGCGCGCCTCTCGTCGCCCGCAGCAGGCGCCGACCGGTTCACCCTCGACGCGCGCGACGTGGAGCTCGCCGACGTGATCCGGCTGCTGGCGGCGCGCTCGGGGCGCAACGTCGTCGCCGACGGCTCGGTGAAGCCGCAGCGCGTCACGCTGCGCTTGCGCGACGTGACGTTCGACGAAGCGCTGACGGCGCTCGTGAGCGCCTACGGTCTGCAAGCGCACCGCGACGGGCGTATCCTCTTCGTCGGCGACGCTGCGGCGATGAGAACCCGCTATCCCGGCACGAACGCGGCCCGCGCGACGGAGTCGGTGCCGCTGCGGAATCTTCGCGCGAGCGAGGCGGTGAAGCTG
Source organism: Candidatus Elarobacter sp. (assembly GCA_036402855.1). Lineage (GTDB taxonomy): Bacteria > Vulcanimicrobiota > Vulcanimicrobiia > Vulcanimicrobiales > Vulcanimicrobiaceae > Vulcanimicrobium. The sequence continues at coordinate 2,238 of DASWSC010000180.1, forward strand.
GCGCGCACGTCGGCCCCCGAGGGCGCCCTGATCGCCGAGGACCGGCGCAACGCGGTGATCGTGAGCGGCAGTGACGACGTTCGCGCCGGGGTCCGGTCACTGCTGCACGACCTCGACGCGCCCGGCCGACAGGTCATGATCGAGGTTCGGGTCGCCGACGTGCAGCCGGTCAACGACAGCACGAACGTCGGGATCCAGTTCGGAGGCGCAGGTTACGGCGCGGGCGCGCTCGGCCAGTTTCCGTACGCCCTCACGAAGAGCGCGCTCACGGTGAACGCGCAGATCGACGCGCTGGTCCAGCGCGGCCGTGCGTCGATTCTCGCGCAGCCGCGCATCGCGACGTTGAACAACCGCGAAGCCTCGCTCCTGATCGGGGAGCAGTATCCCGTCGTCACCGTCAACCAGCAAACCGGCTTTCCGTCGGTGCAGACCATCGACGTCGGGGTGCGCCTGCGGCTGACGCCGACCATCGGGGCTGACGGCACGATCACCGCCGAGCTCCATCCGGAGTACTCGCAGATCATCGGGTTCAACAGCAGCTTCCCGATCGTCGCGAACCGCAAGGTCGACGCGACGCTGCGGGTCCGCGACGGCGAGACGATCGTTCTCGGCGGCCTCTTCCAGGACGTCGACTCGGAGACGGTCACGAAGCTGCCGCTCCTCGGCGACCTGCCGGTCCTCGGTGCATTCTTCCGCAACCGGCAGTCGACGCACAACAAGGACGAAGTCGTCTTCTTCATCACGCCGCACGTCCTCCCCGGCGAAGACGGCTAAGTCGTCGCCGGCCGGATCAGCGCGTCCGTGCCGGTCGTGCGCTAGGCGGCGCGGCGCGCGCGCCGAAACCGCCGCCGATGCGGTCGCTGCGCGCCGGCCCGTTCTTCTACGGCTGGGCGATCGTCGTCGCGCTCGGCGTGACGACGATCCTGTCGTACGGAACCAACCAGTATCTCTTCGGCCTGCTGGTCGAGCCGCTCGTCCGCGAGCTGGGCTGGAGCACGAGCTCGATCGGGCTCGCGTTCTCCGGCGTCGTGCTCGTCTCGGGGCTGGCCGGGCTCGGCGCGGGAACGGCGGTCGACCGCTTCGGCGCGCGCGTTCCGCTCGCGGCCGGTTCGGCGATCACCGGCGTCTCGCTGATCATGCTCTCGCGCGTTCACTCCCTCGCCGCGTTCGACGCGCTGTGGACGCTCGGGATCGGGCTCGGCTCCGCGCTCACGTACTATCCGATCTCGATGACCGTCGTCGCGAACTGGTTCGACCGGCGCCGCGCGCACGCGTTCTCGCTGCTGACGTTCATGGGCGCGTTCTCCTCGACCGTGACGTATCCGAGCGCGGGACTCCTGATCGCCCGCTTCGGCTGGCGTGAGGCGCTCGTCGTCCTGGGCCTCGTTCACCTGCTGGTCGCACTGCCGCTCCATGCGCTGGTCGTGCGGCGGCACCCGGAGGATCACGGTCTCCATCCCGACGGCGCCGCGGTCCCCGGCGCATCGACGCCGCAGAGCGGGGTGACGTACCGCGACGCGCTGTGCAGCGCGGCGTTCTGGCTCCCGACCGCGGCGATCGCGCTCGCGTACTTCGCCAGCACGGCGATGCTGCTGCAGCACGTCGCATACCTCATCGGGCGCGGCTACGCGCCCTCGTACGCGGCGGCGCTGGTCGGCTTGTTCGGCATCGCGTACCTTCCGGGCCGCGCGCTCATCGCATGGTCCGGCGAGCGGATCTCGCTCGCGGCGCTGTTCGCCGCCGCCTTCGCACTCGAGGCGCTCGGGATCGTCGTCCTCGCGACGACGCCCTCGCTGCCCGGCGTGCTGATCTACGTCTGCACGTTCGGCGCGGCGTACGGCGCGACGTTCCCGCTGCGCGGCGCGATCATGGCGCAACGTTTCGGACGCCGCGCGTACGGCGCGATCCTCGCCGCCCAAGGCGTGCCCGTCGGAATCGCCTCGGCGCTCGGCCCGCTGGTCGCCGGACACCTGATCGACGCGCTCGGCTACGGCGCGGCGTTCGAATGCTGCTTCGCCGCGCTGCTCGCCGCCGCCGCGATCATCGCGATCCCCGCACGCGCGCCGCGCGGCTTCGCATGAGTCGCCGCGGCAGACGCCGCGCTATCCCGCCTTGAGGCCGGATTTCCGCTTTGCGATCGGAACGACGATGCGAACCGGGATCTGGCTCGACGGAACGTCCGCGCGAAGAAACTCCATCCGGGTCGGCGCTATTTGCACGTACCCGTTTCGCGCCATCCACGGGATCACCGCGAGCCCGTCGGCTCCGGCGCGCGCCACGGTGCTCTTGACCACGGCGACCGTCGACGCACTCAGCAGCTCGAGCCGATACGGTTGTTCGGGCTTTGCGAGGTCGCCGAGCGCGGGCGTGGCGCCGGGGTTCGCCGTTTCGACGACCTGAATCGCCGCTTGCCAGCGCAGCTCGTTCGCGCCGGTCGTCGCATCGGGGTCGACAGGATAGATGCCGAAGACGTTTCCGGCGGTACGGTACGGTTTCGCGACGCGCATGAGGTCCCCGAAGACCCGCGGCGCCTGGTCGTAGTCGCCGGCGACGTCGCGCGTCACCACGACAATCGCCGGCGCGTGCTCGACGGTGATCCGCGGCTCCGCGAACGATGCTGCGTGCACGACGCCGACCGCCGCGATCGACGCGAGACAAGCGGCAGCGTTTCGAAACGTCATGAATCGGCCTCCATGAAAGAGCGGTGTCGTTTCTCTATAGCGTACGACCGCTCTGGTGTCGATGTGCCGGACGCTCGGTGGCAGGTTTTTGCCGCACTTTCATGACGGATCGTTGTCGGGTCTGAAGGCCGTCCCGGCCGGCGATTAGGACTTTCGTCCTAACGTTCGAGGGCGCCAAGACCCTGTGGACAATCCGCCGGGCTCCCGATGAAAAAAGAAGCACCGGCAGGACGCCGGTCGGAAGGATTCATCGGTATGGAGACCACGACGTTCCTGCGCGGCATGGAGCTGCGCGCGTTGCTCGAGGCGACCGCGATCGTCCGCCTCGTCGACACGTTCGATCAGATCATCGCGGAAGCGGAGCAGAAGGCGGCGACCGACGTGCTCGCCGAGCACTGCGCCGCCTCGTGGCGCCGCCGCCGCGACGCGCTGCTCACCGAGCACGCCGCGCTGACGAGCGGCTGGGTCAGCCCGGCCTGCTGAGCGCTACCGGTACGCCGCCTGCATGGCGGCGAAGCCGTCGCGCGCGGCGCGCAGATCGAGTCTCGCGATCGGCGTCTGCGGGAGCCCCGTTCGTTCTTCGAACGTCGGACGATCCTCCTTGTAGAGGATGCCCAGCGGGATCTTCCCTTCGTTCGTGAGGGCTTCGAACGCCGCGAGCCGGTCGTTCGGCGAATAGCCCTCGCGCAGCGTTCCGTCCTCGGTGTTCTCCTTGAACCACGCGTACGTGTTGACCTTGTTGTAGGTCACGCACGGCGACATCACCTCGACGATCGCGAAGCCGCGGTGCTCGACCGCCGCTTTGATCATCGCGACCATCTGCTTCGGCTGCGCCGAGAAGCCGCGCGCGATGAACGTCGCGCCCGCCGCGAGCGCGAGCGCGAGACCGTTGAGCGGCGTGTCCGGATTGCCGTCGGGGCTCACCGACGCGACGTAGCCCGTCGCGCTGGTCGGCGACGACTGGCCCTTGGTCAGCCCGTACGTCTGGTTGTCCATGACGATGTAGGTCATGTCGGTGTTGCGGCGGACCGCGTGGACGAAGTGGCCGGCGCCGATCGCGTACCCGTCGCCGTCGCCGCCCGCCGCGATCACCGTCAGGTCGCGGTTCGCCAGTTTCACCGCCGTCGCGACCGGGAGCGCGCGACCGTGCACGCCGTGGAACGCGTAGCTGTGCAGGTACCCGGAGATCTTTCCGGAGCACCCGATCCCGGAGATGAACGCGACGTCCTTCGGCTGCTTTCCGAGCTCCGCCAGCGCCTGCTTCAAGGCCGAGAGCACGCCGTAGTCTCCGCAACCGGGGCACCACCACGACGGCGTCGCCGTCGCGAAGTCTTTCGGGGTCAGCGTGGCGGTCATCTACAGCACCTCCGCGGCGTCGTCGTGCACGTCTCGAAGCGCGGCGTCCGTCTCGCGCAGGACCGCCTCGATCACCTCGATCGGCCGGAACGGCCGCCCGTCGTACTTGCGAACGCCGTGCAGCGCGTCGAGCGGCCCGACGACCGCGCGAATGAGCTGCATGAGCTGCCCGGTGTAGTTGTTCTCGACCACGAACACGTGCTGCGCGCCGCGCACGAAGTCGCGGATGTCGTCCTCGGGGAACGGCCACAGCGTCCGCAGTTGAAGGAATCGCGTCAGAACGCCGCCGGCCGCCAGGCGCTGCACCGCTTCGGCGATCGGCCCGCGGTTCGCGCCGTAGCCGACGATCGCGATGTCGGCGTCGGCGATCCCGTGCAGGACCGCTTTCGGAAGGTCGTCGCGCATCGAGACGAGCTTCCCCATGCGCTTCTCCATCATCCGGGCGCGGTTGCGCGCGTTCTCCGTGATGACGCCGGCGTCGTTGTGCTCCGAGCCCGGCGCGAGGTGCATCCCGCCGGGGACACCGGGGATCACCCGCGGCGAGACGCCGTCCTCGGTGAACGCGAAGCGCTTGTACTCGCCGAACACCACCTCGCCGCTGTCGATCAGCTTCCCGCGATCGATCTCGACCGCGTCCACGTCGAGCGGCTTCAGCGTCGCCTTGCTCTGGCACAGCGCCTGCTCGGTCAGGACGAAGACGGGGAGCTGGTACTTCTCGGCGAGGTTGAACGCCGTGGTGGTGATCTCGAACGAGTCGTGGACGGTTCCCGGCGCGAGGACGACGCGCGGGATCTCGCCGTGGCCCGAGTAGATGAGGTGGTTCAGATTGCTCTGCTCGGTCTTCGTCGGCATCCCGGTCGACGGGCCCGTACGCGCGCACTCGACCACGACGACCGGAATCTCCAGCACGCCGGCGAGGCCGATCGCCTCGGTCATCAGCGCCTGGCCGGGACCCGACGTCGCGGTCATCGCGCGCACGCCGGCGAACGCCGCGCCGAGCGTCATCGTGATCGCGGCCAGCTCGTCCTCCGCTTGCACGACGACGCCGCCGAACTTCGGAAGCTGCTTCGACATCCACTCGAGGACGTCGGTCGCCGGCGTGATCGGATAGCCGGCCATGAAGCGGCATCCCGCGACCAGCGCGCCGTAGGCGATCGCGTCGTTCCCCATCATGATGAGGCGGTCGCCGTCGCTTCCGGCGACGAGGCCGTAGCCGCTCGGACGGCCCGCGAAGTGCTCGCGCACGTAGTCCTCGCCGGCCGCGATCGCGCGCATGTTGAGATCGACGACCTTCTCGCCTTTGCGCTCGTAGACGCCGCGCACGTCGTGCCGGACGATCTCCGGGTCCATCCCGATCAGCGCCGCGAGAACGCCGAGCGAGATCGTGTTGCGGACGAGCTCCAGACCGAGCTGTTCCTTGGCGATCTTCGCGAGCGGGATCTCGTACCAGGTGACGTCGTCGCGGCGGAGCTCGTCCGGAATCGACTCGGAGGTGCTGTCGAAGACAATGAAACCGCCGGGCCGCATCTCCTCGATGTGCGCCTCGACGGCTTCCAGATCGAACGCGACGAGCCCGTCGACCGCGTCCGCCATGCCGTAGTTCGGGTGCTCGCTCGCGCGGATCACGTAGTTCGTGTGGCCGCCGCGAATCCGGGACGGGAAATCTTTGTACGTGTAGACTTCCAGTCCCATGCGCTTGAACACGCCGGCGATAAGGTCGCCTGTGGTCAGGCTCCCGTCACCGGCTTGCCCGCCGAACATCACTTCGACGCTGTTGAGGATCACTCGGAGCACCTCGCGATCCTGGCGCCGTACGGCGCCAGTGGTTCTAGGTTCCGAGCGGCGGCGGCGCTGCCCTGTCGTGGCACGTCAAAGGGCCGCTCGCTTTGCCGTCTTGACCTTCCGCCACGAACGCCGCCACGCGCGGCGGCCGTCACGCGCGGCGAGGTGTTCGAGCGCGGCGAGCGCTCCGGCGACGAACGCGCGGCGCGCGTCGGCGGCCAGCGCGCGCACGCGCTCGCGCGCGACGACCGCGTCGTGCTGGTCGCCGAGGACGGTCTGCAACGACTCGGCCGCGTGCGCCAGCGCGCGTGTCCGGCGACCGGCGAGCGGCGCGACGGCTTCGGCCGCGTAGCGCATGCGTTTCGCCGCGATCCGTATTCCGTGCAGCTCGCGATCCGTCGCGGGGCGTGAGCGTTCCCGAACGCGCTTCCGTAGCGCCGACCACGCGCCGCACAGGATCGTCCCGATCGCCTCGCGCGCCGGCGCGCCGGATCCCTCGGTGAAGCACGGCCGGTTCACCGCCTCGATCAGGTCGTTCAGCAGCGCCGCGTACCGCGCGTCGTCGAGCATCGCACCCATGCGGTCGTAGGCCGCCCTGCGCTCTTCGCGCAGCGGCGAGAGTGCGTCGTCGACGCCGCTGCGCTCGTCGTCGTGCAGCTCGCCTGCGCGCCGCCGCAGGCTCTCGAGGAGCACGTCTGCGTCCCGCGCCGCCGAGAAGCCGTCCTGAAGCCAGCGCATCCGCTCGCGCAGATCGCGGGCCCACGCGGCGTCGAGGACCGGCCGGAACGCCCGCAGGTCGCTGCGCAGCCTCCGTACCGCGACGCGCGCATCGTGCACGGCGTCCGCGTCGGGCGCCAGCCGCAGCAGCACGTCGCTGCGCAGGAGCTGCGTGAGCGCGCCGGCGAGCGCCGCGCGCGCGAGGTCCCCGACCGTCGAGGTGCGGCCGAGGCTGACCGTCTCCAGCGCAAACGTCGCCCGGGGCGTCAAGGCTCGCCTGCGAGCGACGTCGCGACGCCGGCCGCGATCGACGTCGCCCGTTCGAGACCGAGCGACTCGGTGTTGAGCACGAGGTCGTACTGGCGGCTGTCGTACGGATCGGAGTCGAAGTAGTGGCGCTGGAACTTCGCTCGCGCGTCGTCGGTGCGTTCGATCCGCGTGCGCGCCTCCGCGGCGTCGATGGCGAAGCGGCGCGCGAGCTGCTCGATCCGCCAGGCGCGTCCCGCGCGCAGCAGGATCGCCAGGACGCGGATGCCGTCCGGCCGCCAGCCGAGCAGGCTCACCCCGCCGTGCCCGATCACGACGACATGCCCCGCGTGCGCGCGCTCGATCACGGTCTCGCGGACCGCTTCGATGATCGTCTCCTCGGGATGGTATTGCGCCGCCGGGATCGGGAGCATCGCGGTTGCGGCCGCCAGGTCGGCGATGAGCCGTTCCCCGGCGTTCGGCGGGCGCTCGATGTGCTCGGCGACGAACTCCGGCGAGAGCCCGTGGCGGTGGGTGAGGACGTCGATGAACGAGCGCTCGTCGAGCAGCGGAGCGCCGAGCGCGGACGCAACCGCTTCGCCGACGGTGCGCCCGCCCGCCCCGAGCTCGCGCGAGATGCTGACGATCACGCTACAGACGCTCCTCGAGCGCCCGGATCGCATGCGGCGGACCCGCGGCGACGAGCTCGTCGCCGGACTGCAGCGCGGTGTCGTGCGCGGGCCGGAAATGCATCTCGCCTCGGCGCTTGAGCGCGAGCACGAACGCTTCGTCGCGCTCGGGGAAGAGCTCGACCAGCGCCCGGCCGATCCACGCGGAACCGTCCTTGATGGTCATGTCCTCGAGCAGCAGTTGGCCGTTGTTCGCGGAGAGCACCGTATCGACGAACTCGACCGCCGTCGGGCGCATCGCGAGGCTGGCCATCCGTCGCCCGCCGATCCGGTACGGCGAGATGACGCGGTTGGCGCCCGCGAGCCGGATCTTCCCTTCGGCGTCCTCCGCGTTCGCGCGCGCCACGATGAAGAGGTCGGGCTTGAGCACGCGCGCCGAGAGCGTGACGTAGATGTTGTCCGCGTCGTGGTCGACCGCGGTCACCAGGCCGCGAGCGCGCTCGATCCCGGCCGCCTTCAGCGTCGCCACGTCCGTCGCGTTGCCGTGCATGACCGCGAGCCCCTCCGCGGCGGCACGGTCGAGCGAGTCCGGGTTGATGTCGATCACGACGAACGGGATCGACTCGACCGTGAAGTCGCGCGCGATCTCGCGACCGACGCGCCCGTACCCGCAGAGGATGAAGTGATCGCGCAACTTACCGACGCGCGAGCGCATGCGCCGAAGGGCGACCTCGGCGCCGAGGTGCCCTTCGATGATGTAGCCGAAGCCGGCCAGCACGGTGTACGTCAGGGCGCCGAACCCGAACGCGACGACGAAGACGGTCCACCACTTCCCCGGGACGTCGAGCGGCCCCGGCTCCCCGCCGCCGACCGTCGTGATCGTGGTGATCGTCATGAAGAACGCGTCGAACCAGCCCCAGCGCTCGACCGCGACGTATCCGACCGTTCCGATCACGGTCACCGCGAACAGGAGCAGCAGCGCGATCGACAACCGGCGCGGGAGGACGGAGCGCTCGTTCATACACGGCCGCGGCGAGCTTCGCGGTCAGCGCACCGCGTTCCGCCGGATCGCGATGCGCCCGCCGTCGTAGTCGAACCACCACTCGAAGAGGGCCATCTGGTCGGTGCCGACGATCGCGTCGACCGGGACGTCGATCGCGTCGGGGCGGCCGTTCGGCTCCTCGACGCCGACCGTCAAGCGGCCGAACCGCACGGGCCCGAGCTCGAACTCGGGCGCCTCGCGGGCGGCGACGCGGATCGAGCCCTCCAGATACGCCGGCTCCATCGAACGGCGCCCGCCGGCGAACGCGGCGGCCGGCCAGCTCGCCGCGAGCAGCTTCGCGTAGCGGTCCGCGAATCCGGACATCACGAAGAGATGCGGCGACCCCGTGTCGAGCAGAAACCGCTCGCCCGACGCGCGCCCGAACGCGGCGTGAACCAGCGGGACCCCTTCGTCGTACGACGCGGGCACGACCGAGGCTCCGCCACCGGCGAAGACCGGCTCCGCGGCTTCCCGGGTCAGCACCTCGACGCGTGCCCGCGCGTAGTCGATGTGCACCACGTGCCCGAAGAAAAAGTCGTAACCGAGGATCCCGCCGAGCCCGGGGTACCCGATCTCGAGCGGGACGGTCAGCGTCGAGACGTCGTCCAGCCGCAACGGACCCACCCGCATGCGCGGCACCGTGGCGTGATCGAGCAGCGGCTGCCAGCCCCGCCGCTGCGCGATGCGCCGGTCGAGCATGATGCTCGCCGTCCCCGTGTCGAGCACGAACTCTTCGGGGCGGCCGTCGACGTCGACGTCGACGAAGATCGTGCGGCCGCGGAAGTGCGCGGGCAGCGCGATCGCTCCGCTCGGAGACGGGCTCGGCGCAGCGAAGAGGCGCGGCGTCTGGGGGATCGCCACGTCGCCTTCGGCGACCGGCACGGCGTCGACCGCATCGACCGTCACGTCGACGTCGTCGGCCGGGTTGCCGTCGCTCACCCGCCAGTGCGCGGGACGACGCGACGAGCCCGCGCGTTCCCAGCGGTCGAACGTCGCGACCACCGTGCGCGCGCCCTCGCGCGTGATCTCGTGCGCGATCGCGCCGCTTGCCCGGTCGACGTACAGCCAGTGCGGCTTGTCGCGCCGCGGGCGGTCGACGAGCACCCACGTCGCACCGAAGCGCTCCGACTCACCGGCGAGACGGCACCCGGAGAGCGCGAACGGAAACACGCTGGACGGAACGCGATCCGCCGCATCGCCCTGCTCGTCGGAGAGCGTCGCGTGGGCGATGCCGTTCGCGTCCGCTCGCCACCGCACGCCGCCCGATCGCCCCGCCGCGTAGCGCGCACCGCCCAGGGTCACCGTTACGCGGTAGTCGTCACCCCGAATGGCGACGTCGACGGGAAAGCGATGCGTTCCGTTCACGTAGGTCCAGCGCTCGCGGCGCTGCGCGGAGCGCGCGTCGAGCGGGCCGGCGTGGTTCGCGTACGCGGCGAGGACGTCGGCGATGACCGCCTTCGTCGGGCGCAGGTCGGGCGGACGCCACTCGATCGCGCAGCCCGGGCGCGCGGTCGCGACGACGAGCAGGCAAACGAAGAGCGCGACCGCGCGCGTGCTCATGCGACGAGCGCGGCTTCGACGGCGGCGCGGAGCGCGTTCGCCGGGTCGGTCCACGCCTCGACGAACCGGCGCAGGATGTGGCCGGTGAGCCCCCACACGCGGCGGCTCTCGTAGTCGAGCAGATACGTCTCGACGATGAGCTCGCCGATGGTGTGCGTCCCCTGCGTGAGCTGCTCGACGACGACCGCGAGCGGGATCGTGAAGACGGCCGCCGTCTCGGTGCCGTCGATCGTGAGCGGACCCGGCGCCACGACCGCCACGAACGGCGTCACGTCGAAATTGTTGGCGCGCGTTTGGCGCACGACCGGCAGCTCCCCGACGATGCGCACGCGCTCCGGGCCGACCCCGACCTCTTCCCGCAGCTCGCGCAGCGCCGTGCGGCGCAGGTCACCGCCGTCGCCGGGATCGACCGAGCCGCCCGGAAGCGCGATCTGCCCGGGATGGTCGCGCAGATGTGCGGCGCGTTCGATGAAGATGACGCCGTGCGGGGGCACTTCGAGGATCGCCAGCGCGACCGCCGCGGTTCGGCGCCCGGCGCGGGCGGCTGACCGATTCGCCTCCGATTCGAACACGAACGTTGCAGTACCGAGCATGGAACCGGGCGTCCTGCGGCGCAACTAGCACAGCCATGGGGGCCGCCCGGTGATCGACTTCTTCCTCCACCGACCGGTGTTCGCGTCGGTGTGCGCGCTCTTCGTCATTCTGGCCGGGCTGATCTCGATCCCGACGCTGCCCGTCGCGCAGTTCCCGCAGGTCGCCCCTCCCGTCATCACCGTCTCCACGAACTACATCGGAGCCAACGCGCAGGCCGCCGAAGCGTCGGTGACGAGGCCGCTCGAGGAAGCGATCAACGGCGTCGACGGCCTGCGCTACATCACCTCGACGACGACCAGCGACGGGACGAGCACGATCGTCTGCACGTTTGCGCTCGACCGCAGCATCGATCTGGCGGCGAACGACGTGCAGACGCAGGTCAACAACACGATCGGACGGCTCCCCGCCGAGGTGCGCGCCGCCGGCCTCACGGTGACGAAGAACAGCGGGACGTTCGTCCTCGCGATGGGGCTCGCGTCGAAGAGCACCCGGTACGACCGCGTCTTCATCAGCAACTACGCGGCGAACAACATCGTCGACGTCCTCAAGCGCATCCGCGGCGTCAACGACGTTCGCATCTTCGGCGAGCGCCGCTACGCGATGCGCCTCTGGCTCGACCCCGTCCGCCTGAACCAGAGCCACCTCACCGCCGCGGACGTCGTCACGGCGCTCCAGACGCAGAACGTCCAGGTTCCGGCGGGCGCGATCGGCTCGGCGCCGATTCGCACCGATCAACCGTATCAGATCTCGATCCGCGCGCTGGGACGGCTCCGCGATCCGGCCCAGTTCGGGCGCCTCATCCTGCGCGCGAATCCCGACGGGGGGTTCGTCCGGCTGAGGGATGTCGGGCGGGTCGAGCTCGGTGCGGAAAGCTACGCACAAGATCTGCGGCTCTCCGGCAAGGACGCGATCGGCGTCGCGGTGCTGACGCTGCCGACCGCGAACGCGCTGCAGGTCGCGACCGACGTCCGCGCGGCGATGGACAAGCTCTCCTCACGGTTCCCCGACGGGATGTACTACCGCTTCGGCTTCGACGCGACGCCGTTCGTCTCCGAGTCGATCCGCGAGGTCCTCAAGACGCTCGCGATCTCGATCGTCCTGGTCGTCGCGGTCGTCTTCCTGTTCCTCCAGTCGTGGCGCACGACGCTGATCCCGGCGATCACGATCCCCGTCTCGCTCATCGGAACCTTCGGCCTGATGAAGGCGCTCGGCTTCTCCATCAATACGCTCACGCTGTTCGGGCTCACGCTGGCGACCGGGCTGGTCGTCGACGACGCGATCGTCGTGATCGAGAACATCGCCCGCTTCGTCAACGAGAAGCGGATGGAGCCGTACGCGGGCGCCTGGGCGGCGATGAAAGAGATAACCAGCGCCGTCGTGGCCAGCTCGCTGGTGCTGCTCGCCGTCTTCATCCCGGTGGCGTTCTTTTCGGGGACGACGGGGCAGCTCTACAAGCAGTTCGCGCTCACGATCGCGTGCGCGATCACGATCTCGCTGTTCAACGCGCTGACCCTGACGCCCGCGCTCTCCGCGCTGCTGCTCGGCGAGCACACCGTCCACCGGACCGGTTTCTACGGCGCGATCAACCGCGCGATCGACGCCTCGAAGAACGGCTACCACGCGCTCCTTCCGGCGCTGCTTCGCTGGCGGGGCGTCGTGCTCGCGCTCTTCGCGGCCGGTCTGGCGGCGACGTATTTCGCCTACCAAGCGATCCCGACCGGGTTCCTCCCCGATGAGGACGTCGGCTATTTCTACGTGACCGTCCAGCTCCCCGAAGGCTCGTCGCTCGCCGACACGGAGAACATCACGCGCCGCGTGGAGCACGTCCTCGACAACTATCCGGAAGTCGCGGTCGTCTTCGAGCCGAACGGGACGCAGTTCGGGATCAACGCGCCGAACCGCGCGCTGATGTTCGTCTCGCTGCGGCCGTGGGACGAGCGCAAGCGGAGCGAAGAGTCGGCCGACGGCGTGATGCGGCGGCTGCGCCCGCAGCTCGCGCAGATCGCGAACGCGACCGTGCTGGCGTTCAACCCGCCCGCGATTC
>DASWSC010000181.1:0-3693 GCA_036402855.1 Candidatus Elarobacter sp.
GTCATGGACGTGCTGCACCTCGAGCGCGCCGCGATCGCGGGGCACTCGATCGGCGGCTACGTCGCGCTCGCGTTCTTTCGGATGTATGCCGAGCGGGTCGCCGGGCTGGCGCTGATCGCGAGCCACGTCGCGGAGGACGCGGGACGGAATCCCAACGCCGATCCGGCGCAGCGCGCGCTCGCCGCCGTGCGCGACGAACTCTCGGAGCGGCTCGAACGCGAGGGGACGATGGACGCGGCGGTCGCGGGCTATCTGCCGCGGTACTTCGCGGCGCAGGTGTATCGTGAGCGGCCGGAGCTCCTCGAGCGCGCCCGCGCGCTGATGCAGCGGCAGAACCCGCGCGGCTGCGCGCAGCTCGTGCGCGGGATGAAGGAGCGCCTCGACTCGCACGACCTCTTGGAGGACGTCGCCGTGCCGGCCCTGGTCGTCGCCGGCGGCGCGGACCATTTTCTCAAGGCGGAGACGCTGCGCGAAACGGCCGCCGCGATGCGCGCGGAGTTCGTGCTGCTGGAGAACGCCGGCCATCTCCCGATGTGGGAAGCGCCGGCCGAAACCGCGGACGCGCTCGCGACGCTCGCGCGGCGCTCCCGCGGTTAAATTGCTCTAGGTGAAGATCTGCCCGATGAATCCCGGCGTGCACGCCGTGCTCGGCGCATTGAGAAAGACATTGTAGGTGCGGCCCGGCACCAATCCGCCGACGTTGAACGTCCCTTGATAGAAGAAGTCGTTCGCGAACGGATGTGGTCCGCCGGTGTCCGGAACCAGCCCCAGGAAGCCCGTCGACTGCTGGTTGTTGAAATTGTCGACGACGATCAGGTCGAACAGTCCTGGATTTCCGTGGAGTTGGTCGGTACTGCTGCTCGACACGATCTCGATCGAGTTTCCGTTTGCGGGGAATCCATTCGTCGGCCGCGCGATCGCGATCGAACCGGCGTCCGGATCGCAAATCGCGGTGCTTCCGGAATTCGGCAGGCTGCTGCTGCTGCCGCCGCCGCTGCAGGCGGCGGCGGCGAGAAACGATACGGCGAGAAGCGCGCGGGCGATGCGCGCGGACGATGAGCGAGAGATGCGCACGACGACCTCCTGGCGGGGGCGCGGAGAAGAATGCGGCTCGTTTGTACCCCGAGTCGCGAGAAAACGCGCTCGGCTGGTATCACAAACGCAGACTCCGCGCAGAAACGCTACGTCGTCATCGCCGACGACATGAGCGAGCGGACGACCGTCCCCAGCGGTTTGTAAGAATCTGCGCGCTCACGCCGACATGGGCGGGTTAGGCGGGGGTGGCGACGACGGCGCGTTCGGGGGCGACTTCGAAGCGTTCGTGCTTTGCGGCGTAGGTGCCGAGGCCGGCGCTCGCGGTGCGCAGCTCGGTGGCGTAGCGGCCGAGTTCGGCTTGCGGAACGAGCGCGACGATGCGGTCCCAGCCCGGTTTGTCGGCCGGCTGGAAGCCGAGGATCTGCCCGCGCTTCGCGGTGAGCTGCGAGACCGCGGCGGAGAGGAAGGCCGAGGGGACGCTGGTCTCCACGCGCATCAGCGGCTCGAGCACGACGGTGCCGAGCTTGTGGAGCGCGTCGCGCACCGCCATGCTCGAGGCGGTCTTGAACGACGCTTCGCTCGAGTCGACGTCGTGGAAGGCGCCGTCGAACAGCGTCACGTGCAGGTCGGTCACCGGGAAGCCGTGCGGGCCGCCGGTGGAGAGCGCTTCACGAACGCCCTTCTCGACCGCCGGGAAGAACTGCCGTGGAACGACGCCGCCGACGATCTTCTCGGAGAACGTCACGCCGGCACCGCGCTCGCGCTGCTCGAAGCGCAGCTTCACGTCGGCGAACTGGCCGTGGCCGCCCGTCTGGTGCTTGTAGCGCGAGTGGATCTCGGTCGAGCTTTGGATCGTCTCGCGGTAGGCGATCGAGGGCGGGTGCGTCTTGACGTCGACGTTGAACTTGCGGGCGAGCCGTTCGGTCGCCGTCGAGACGTGCGTCTCGCCGCTGCCGAGGAGCTGCAGCTCGTTGGTGAACTCGGCGCGCGCGACGCGCAGCGCCGGATCCTCGTCGATCAGCCGCCCGAGCGCCTGCGAGAGCTTCGCTTCGTCGAGCCGCTGCGCCGGCGCGATCGCGACCGCGAAGAGCGGTTCGGCGAGCGGGACGGTCGGCATCACGACGCCGGCGTTCGGCGAGCTGAGCGTATCGCCGGTCGCGACGTTGTCGAGCCGCGCCAGTGCGACGATCGAGCCGGGTCCTGCGGTTTGGATCGGCTCCTGTTTTTTGCCGAACAGGCGCGCCATCCCCGAAAGGCGGACGCCGGCGTTCGCGCGCGACGCGTTGACGAGCTGGGTCGAGGGCGTCAGCGTACCGGTGAAGACGCGGACCACCGAGAGCTTTCCCTGCTGCGGGTGGACGATCGTCTTGCAGACTTGCGCGACGACGGGACCCGTCGCGACGGGCTTGACCGGCCGTCCGGCGGCGTCGGCGCGCGGCTCGGTCTCGGGGGAGGGGAAGAGCCGCGCGATCGACTCGACGAGCGCGGCGATCCCGACGTTCTTCTCCGCGCTGCCGACGAGCACCGGGATGATCTGATCGTGCGAGCAGTCCTCGCACAGATCGCGGTCGATCTCTTCGTCGGAGGGGTCTTTGCCGTCGAGCAACTCTTCCATCAGCGTGTCGTCGAAGTCGGCGAGGGCTTCGAGCAGCACGGTTCGCTGCGCGTCGACGGTCGAGCGCAGCCCGTCCGGGAGCGGAGTCTCTTTCCCGTCGGCGCCGTAGGCGTGCGCGTGCGCGAGGTCGACGAAGCCGGAGAAGGTCGGTCCGGCGCCGATCGGGAGCTGCGTCGCGACGACGTGCGGTCCGTACGCTTCGCGAAGCGCCGCCAGCGTGGCCTCGAAGTTCGCGCCCGGCCGGTCGAGCTTGTTGACGAAAAAGAGATGCGGCGTCTTCCGCATCTCCAGGTGCTCCACGATCCCGGCCGTCTGGGCGACGCGCCCGGGTTCGGCGTCGATCACGATCGCCGCGGCGTCCACCGCGGTGAGCACGGTCTTCGTCTCCTCGAAGAAGTCGATGAATCCCGGGGTGTCGATCAGCGTCAGATCGACCGGGCCGCATGAGGTGTGCGCGAAGCCGCAGCAGACCGATTGGAGGTGGTCGATCGCCTCCGGCTCGCAATCGGTGGTCGTCGTCCCGTCTCGGACCGACCCCTTGCGCGGGATCGCGCCGCAATGCGCGAGCAGCGCTTCGACGAGCGTCGTCTTGCCCGCATGGTGCGGGCCGACGATCGCGACATTCCTAAGGCGCGCGATGTCTTCCATCGGGCAGCCCTCCTGCTATCACGGAAAGGTCCGCGAGGCTACCGCCCGGGGCCGGGAGGTTCCTCCCCGGGGCCGAGCGCAGAGACGACCATGCAGACGCTTCCGCTCGCCAAGGTCGGCCATTTCATCGGTGGCGCGCCGTCCGAGGGCGCGTCGGATCGGTTCGGCGACGTCTTCGAGCCGGCGACCGGAGAGCTGGCCCGCCGCGTCGCATTCGCCACGACCGCGGAGGTCGACCACGCCGTCCGTACCGCCCGCGCGGCGTTCGCCGCCTGGTCCGAGACGCCGCCGATCCGCCGTGCCGCGGTCCTGTTCCGGTTCCGCGAGCTGGTCGTCCGCGATACGGAGAAGCTGGCGGCGCTGATCACCGCCGAGCACGGCAAGACGATCGCCGA
>DASWSC010000182.1:0-5629 GCA_036402855.1 Candidatus Elarobacter sp.
GAGGCCGACGGAAACCCGACCTCGATCTCCTTGAACCCGAGCCGCACGAGCAGATCGAACATCAGCCACTTGCGGTCGGGGCCCATCGGCTCGACCAGCGCCTGGTTTCCGTCGCGCAGGTCGACGCTGCACCACAGCGGCGCGCGCGCGATCGTTCGGCTCGGCCAGCGCCGATCGGCCAGCGGGATCGGGGGGAACGCTCGATAGCGGTCGGTGTTCACATCGCTCTCCAACAAAGAAGGCCTCCGCTTCGCGAAGGCCCGGTACGACGATTACGTCACGAGGGCACGGCGAGACGGCTAGTCGCGCATCACGAAAAGCGAACGTCGAAGTCGCAGCAGGCTGCAATCTCCGGATGCCGTGTACGGCGTCGGCGCATCCTTCGACAGGCTCAGGATGACATTGTGGCCGGACGACGGTGCGGGGAGCGTTCTCATGCCACGGCCTCGTAGGCGAGGATGCGGTCGATCTGCGCGCGCAGGCGGGTCAGCGCGATCGCCGGTCCGTCGAACGTCATCCGCGCCGCGGTGCGGTCGGCGTCTTCCGCGGCCGCATCGATCTTCGTGCAGCGGCAGTTGAAGCGGTGCGCGAGGTTGACGATCCGCGCCACCGAGCGCGCGTCGCGCAGGGTCAACTCGCAGGTCACGCGCGCGCCTCCATGAGCTCGTCCACCGTCATCCCGGCCGGGATCATCGGCCAGACGTTCTCGGTCGGATGGCACGCGCAGTGCAGCAGCGCCGGCCCGCGCGACGCGACGAACGCCTCGATGGTCGCGCCGGCACCCTCGGGCGAGTCGAGGGTGAACGCTTCGATGCCGTAGGCCCGCGCGATCGCCGCGAAGTCGGGGTTGTCGGCCAGGTTGGTCGCGGAATAGCGCTCGGAGAAGAACATCTCTTGCCACTGCCGCACCATGCCGAGGTTCTGGTTGTCGATCAGCACGATCTTCACCGGGACGTCGTAACGGCGCAGCGTGGCGAGCTCGGGCAGACACATCTGAAAGCCGCCGTCACCGACGATCGCGAAAACCGGGCTGCCCGGGTGCGCGAACTGCGCGCCGACCGCCGCCGGAAAGCCGAAGCCCATCGCGCCGAGTCCGGCCGACGTCGCGAACTTGCGCGGTTCGGCCGGGCGCGCGCGCTGCGCCGCCCACATCTGGTGCTGGCCGACGTCGGTGGTCACGATCGCGTCGCGCGGCAGCGCGGCGAAGACACGGTCGAGGACGTCGGTCGCCGAGAGCACGTCGTCCGCGACGCGGTCGCTCGGCAGCGGCCCGCCCAGCAGCCGCGCCTCGGCGGCCCAGTCGTCGAAGCGTGGAACGTGCCCGCGCTCGAGCGCGGCGACGAGCGCGCGCAGCGTCTCGCCCAGGTCGCCGTGCAGCGCGACGTCCGCGGCGACGATCTTGCCGAACTCGGTCGCGTCGATGTCGGCGTGGATCACCTGCGCGCCGCGCGCGAAGCGATCGGGCTTGCCGGTGACGCGGTCGTCGAAGCGCATCCCGAGCGCGAGGATCAGATCGGCCCGCTGCACCGCCTTGTTGGCCGCCTTGAGCCCATGCATCCCCAGCATCCCCAGGTAGTTGGCGTCGTCCGGCGCCGCGGCGCCGAGCGCGTTGATCGTCGCGGTATGCGGGAGCCCGAGCAGCGCGGCGAGCGTGCGGTACGCGCCGACGGCGCCGGCGCGCACGCCGCCGCCGATGATCGCGACGGGCCGCCGCGCGGAACGAATCCGCGCGGCGGCGTCGCGGACCGCGGCATCGGAAACACGCGGTCCTTCACCGCTCCGCGCGAACGGCTTTATCGGCGGAGCGGTGAGATCGGTGACCGTCGCTTTGAGGATGTCGTTCGGGATGTCGACGAGCACCGGCCCTGGTCGCCCGGCTCGGGCGAGCGCGAACGCTTCGGCGATCGCTCGCCCGATCCCGTCTGCATCCGAGACGAGCATGCTCCGTTTCGTGATGGGCTGGGTGATCGCGCAGACGTCGGCCTCCTGAAAGCCGTCGGTCCCCATCAGCTCGGTCCGCACCTGGCCGGTGATCGCGACCAGCGGCACGCTGTCCATCATCGCGTCGACCAGCCCCGTCACGAGGTTCGTCGCGCCGGGGCCCGAGGTCGCGCAGCAGACGCCCACGCGCCCCGACGTGCGCGCATAGCCGCTCGCCGCGAACGCCGCCGCCGTCTCGTGCCGCACGAGCACGTGCCGCACGCGGTGGCGGAAGAGCGCGTCGTAGAGCGGCATGATCGCTCCGCCGGGATAGCCGAAGATCGTGTCGACTCCCTCGCGCTCGAGCGCGGCGACGACGGCTTGCGCGCCGGTCACGTCGTCCTACAAGACCCGGAAGCGGAGGCCGTCGTCGGCCTCCTCGGCCGTCTTGCCGCCGTTGAGCCACGGCATGAGCCCGCGCAGCTCCGAGCCGACGTGCTCGATCTCGTGCTGCGACGCCTGGGCACGAAACGCGCGGAACGACGGCTTACCGGAGGCGTGCTCCGAGACCCACTCTTGCGCGAAGGCGCCGCCCTGGATCTCGCCGAGGATCTTGCGCATCTCGGCACGGGTCTCCGAGGTGATGATCCGCTCCCCGCGCGTGTAGTCCCCGTACTTCGCCGTGTTGCTGATCGCGTTGCGCATGCCTTCGATGCCGCGCTCGTACATCAGGTCGACGATGAGCTTCATCTCGTGGAGGCATTCGAAGTACGCCATCTCCGGCGCGTACCCGGCCTCGACGAGCGTCTCGAAACCCGCCTTGACGAGCGCGCTCATCCCGCCGCACAGCACGGCCTGCTCGCCGAAGAGATCGGTCTCGGTCTCCTCGCGGAACGTCGTCTCGAGGATCCCCGCGCGCCCGCCCCCGATCGCCGCGGCGTAGGCGAACGCGATCGCTCGCGCATGTCCCGTCGCGTCTTGATGGACCGCGACCAGGCACGGAACGCCGCGACCGGCCTCGTACTCGGTGCGCACGAGGCGCCCCGGGCCTTTCGGCGCGATCATCACGACGTCGACGTCCGCGGGCGGCACGATGGTGCCGAAGTGGATCCCGAAGCCGTGCGCAAACGTGAGCGCGGTCCCCGGCCGCAGGTGCTCGACGACGTCGCGAAGGTAGACGCCGGGCTGCTCCTCATCCGGGATCAGCATGATCACGACGTCGGCCGCCGAGACCGCGTCGGGGATCGAGGCGACCGCGAGCCCGTCGCGGCGCGCTTCGTCACGCTTCTCCGAGCCCGGCCGCAGGCCGACGACGACGGAGTGCCGCGAGTCGTGCAGGTTCAGCGCGTGCGCGCGCCCTTGGCTGCCGTAGCCGATGACGGCGATCGTCTTCCCGTCGAGTGCGCCGCGATCCACGTCGCGGTCGTAGTAGGCCTCCATGGAATCCTCCGGAGATGAAAAAGCCCCTCGCCTTCCGGCGAGGGGCTTTGCATGTGTGGTCGACTCTGTCGTCGTTATGCGAAAGCTGCTCGCCGGTCCGGTGGATCGGTAAGAATAACGCCAAGGACGACGACGAGGAGCCGAGCGAACATCGTTGCACGGTAGTACCACGATCCGTCGCACGTTGTCAACCGCCCGCAGCGGTGCATTGTTGGCCCCAAGCCAAGATGTCCGCCCCCCCGACCCAAGCAAAATGTTCGCCCCGGTTCGACCGTGGGCGACCGCGCGCACCATCGCTCGAAGCCGGCAGCGTGGCGCCTGAAGGGCGCGAACGTCGGAGGCCGCCGGGCCCGCTAGGGTGGTCCGCCCCCGCCATAGACGGTTCACGGAAGGCCGCAAGCGCAACCGACACGATCGCGAAGGCAGCGACGGAAAAGTCGAATTGTCGTCCGTTCCGGAGCAGGATCGAACGAAGCGGTGCCCACAGCCACCAAGGGCGACCACCGCGAGGGCGATCGCAACACCGTGGGTTTTTACCATGAGGAATACGACTCCACCCCGCCGATTAGGCGAAAGGCGGCTGCGCCGCTGGGCAATGTACGCATCATGCTTGAGCGCGGTCCTAATCGTAGAGTCGGTGACCGTAACGGCGGCGCTCGCAGGGATGGACGAAATCACATCGCACGTTGCGGGCGCGTCCCGTTCCGTGCAAGCGTTCTCACGCTCGCGCTCGTTCGAGTACCTCCGCTCCGCGATCCGTGAAATGGCCGCGGCCGGGAACCTTCGTGCTCTGACACCCGCCACTTTCGTCGTTCGGCGGCGGACCTTGGTTCGCGGATGGGCCGAAGTCCTGAAAGCGATCGAGCAGTCCTACGATCGCACGTACGATCCGAACGATCCGAATAATCGGCCTCGGTTGGGCCTCCCCGATCCACGCTATGCACGGGACGCGCAAGCAAGGGCGGCGGCGGAGGCCGCGATAGCAGCAAATCAGCAGAAGGTCACGCGCGCGGCGTACTATCATGACCTTGCCATCATGGACATGCTCGCGGAGGCTACCATGAAGGCGGAGTTGGCTCAGTTCCGCAGAGTCGAACCGGATGGAACGGACGCCGACTTCCCTGCACTCGACGAAATCTTGCGACGAGCAGGCCTAAGCAGTGCGCGACGGGCGAAGATCGATGCGATGTTTGATGCGCACCCCGGGCCGTAGCCACGCGGAGGTTGCCGGCGCGGTAAAGCGCATATAGCAGCCTGGGGAAACGTTTTTAGCGGGCCATCTGTGTGTCAGGGCGCTGGCACACAGCGGTCGTACGGTGTGGTCGTGGCTTCTCCGTTACCGGCGGGTGTCTCGGCACTGATCCACCCCGACGACGAACCGATCGTCGCAATTCTCGAGCAATGCGGCGTCGATCGTCGCACGCTCGGCCTCCCGTCGTACACCCGCGACGATCTCGATCGGCTCTTCCAGATCCTCGACGCTCCGGTCCCCGAACCCGTGCTGCCGCCGAACGTGCTGCCCCTCCGGCGCGCGCGGCCGACGAGGCGCTGACCCGGCGCCCGCACGCGGGCGCACCGACACGGCGCACATTGTCGGAGGGTTCATTCCATGGAGGCTCGCGCTCACAGCGCCGCGGCCGCAGCGTTTCGCGTCTGCGTGCTCGCCTCGTACGATACGATCAAGGCCGCGCGTTCCCGCGCCGGCGCCGAACGCACCGCGGGCGCGATGCTCGCCGCGGCGGCGTGGTGCTGCGAAGGCCGTCTGCCGCGTGCCGAAGCGACGCTTCGCCGCGCCGTCGAACGCGCCTCGGCCGAGGACCGGCCGTACGTCGTCGATTTGCTCGTCCCGCTGCTCATCGAGCGCGGCCTGCTCTCGCCCGCGCTCGCGCTGCTCGAGGCGACCTCCGGAGCGGGGCTGCGCATGGCGCGCGACGCGCTGCGCAGCGCGATCGACGCGGCGAGCGGCGCGCGGGAACGGTCGGCGGCGATGAGCGCCGCGCTGCGTGACCTCTTGCCCCGCGCCGGCGACGACGTCACCGCGTTACGCGTGCGCCAGCATCTCGCCCTTGCGGCATCGCGCCGGCGCGACCCAGGAGCCGCGATCGAGCACGTAGCGGCCGGACTCGGGCTGGCGGCGCGTCTCGGCTCCGCGCGAGCCGCGCTCCCGCTGCCCGGCACGGCGCGCGCGGGGCCCCGGCGCGGCCCCGGCGACGCCGATGCGGCGGGGTCCCACACCGGCGCGCGCGAGCGCGTGGCGCGCGCCGGCGGC